>CALVMI010000070.1 GCA_944345045.1 uncultured Bacilli bacterium
TGAAAACAGGACTCGAACCTGCGACCTACGCGTTACGAGGGCGTTGCTCTACCAACTGAGCTAATTCAGCATGACTGTTATTAGTATAATATACTTTTAAAAAAAAATCTAGACATTATAGCTCTAGTTTTTTCTTTTTTTCGTCCATTTTATTTATAATTAAATATTTTTTTGTTTATAACATGTTCGTGATTGATGTGGCATTTTTTTTTTTTTTTATACTTACAAAAGTTGGATCAATGACTTTTGTATTTGAAATTTTTTCCATTGTATAATCAGGGTTTTTGATAATTCCTGAACTTAAAAATAATCCTTCTATGTAATTTCTTCGATAAAAATTCATGGTGATATAGCAAATTTCTTCTGGTGTGAAAGTAGCTCTTTGAATTTGATTGCTACTTCGATTAATACAGTATTTACAATTATAACAACAGCAATTTGAAAATAGAATTTTTAATAAAGAAATACACCTTCCATCTTTAGAAAAAGAATGACATATTCCATATTTAGCTGCATTGCCTAGTCCTCCGGTATTTTTTCTTGTGCTTCCGCTTGAAGAACAAGAAGCATCATATTTAGCACTGTCAGCTAGTATTGCTAGTTTTTCTTGTAAAGTCATTTTGTATCACCAAGATAAGTATATCACAAAAAAGCGAATGTTTGTTTGCTAATTTTTGGCAAATAAAAAGAGCTTTACACTCTTCATTTATTACACTTTGAAATTAAGTATTCTTTTGCTTCTTCTTTGGAAATATTTAAAATAATGGCGATTTCCGTATAAAGTAAATCTTCGGCCATTTCAAAATAATGATGATCTTTATCACTTATTTTTTTGTTATTATCTACTCTTTTTTTATTACGAAGATACGTAGTTTTAATAACTCGAACTAAATCTTCTTCATTTTCGTTGCGCATCAAATTACGATATTCTTGTTCTAATTCTCTATCTTCTACTTCAATGACTGGAATAGAAGGAATTTTGGAAAGTAATTCTTCTAATTCTTTTTTTGTTAATAACTCACGTAAATTTGGATTATCAACTGGAATGGTTAGTTTTAGCGATGAATCATTTACCGGTTCTAAAATAAAACTCTCTCGATTTGTAAATTCGTTTAATTTTTTTCCTTTAATTTGGCAAACTTCTTTTTGGTAAATAACGTAATCATCTTTTTTTAACATAATAAACTCCCCCTTCAGTTCGTATACTCTTTTTGTTTTTGATAATTCTATTATACCACTTTTTGGAAAATTTCGCCTGCTTTTTTTAAAAATAATCTAATAAATCTTGCCATGGATCTTTTCTTTTTAGTCTTTCTAAAGCTTTTTTCATTGTGATTTCATTTGGCTTTATTTTATCCAATTCGCTCCATTTTATTGGCATCGATACAGGAATGCTTTTTCTTAGACGAACTGAGTATGGGGCGACACTTGTAGCTTTTTTCGTATTTCTAATCCAATCAATAAATATTTTATTTTTTCTTTCTTTTTTACTTATCTTGCTTGTATATTTTTCAGGCCATTTTTTCGCCATTAAGTTGGCAATGTTATGAGCAAATTCTTGAAAGCTTGTCCAGTTTTTCATTGGTATAGGTACAACTACATGATAGCCTTTACCACCGCTTGTTTTTAAAAAAGAAGGTAATTTTAACTCATCTAAAATGCTTTTTAAATCTTTTGCTCCTTCACGTACTTTTTCTAAAGAAAGTTTTTCATCTGGATCTAAATCAAAAATCATTAAATTTGGCTTATTTATTTTAGGAACTGTACTTCCCCATATATGAAATTCATAACTATTCATTTGTACTTCCGAGAGAAGGCCCTGTTTATCTTTAATATAATAGTAGTCTTCTTTTTTTTCTTTATCATTCGTTATTCTCATTTTTCCTAAATAGTTATTGATATTTTCAAAATGCTTTTTATAAAATTTGTTTTTTTCAATACCTTGTGGACTTCTTATTGTACTCATTAGTCTGTTTTTTATATAAGGAAGCATACGTTCTGCAATTTTTTCATAGTAGGAAAATATGTCTTCTTTGGTAATTTTATTTTTTCGATCAATGATTTTTTGAGGATTTGTTAAAGTAATTTGACCAGCAAGTTCCTCCATTGTTTTGCCACTTCGAATACTTGTTGTAAACTTTTTTATATCTTGAAATGGCTCTTCATCTTGTTCTTTAATTAAAAGCCAATTTTCTTCTTTAAAAGGGATTAATGTCCAATGTCCTTTTAATCTTTTTCCGTGTAAAAGAAATTTTATTGGCTTATTAAAAGAAATTTTTTGATTGATTGGTTCCCAATATCCTTCATCAAAGAGCATTACGGTTCCACTGCCGTATTCACCTTTAGGGATCGTTCCTTCAAAATTACGATAGCTTATAGGATGATCTTCTACTTTGATTGCTAATCTTTTGTCTTTGGGATTATAAGAAGGGCCTTTAGGTATGGCCCAACTTTTTAAAACTCCATGATATTCTAATCTTAAATCGAAATGATCTTTTCTAGCTAAGTGGTGTTGAACGACAAAATGAAGTTTTTTGGTGCTTTTTTTCTTTATTCCTAATGGTTCTTTTGTTTTTTTAAAATTTCTTTTTTGATTATATTTTGCTAATTTTTTTGCCATAATAAAAACCTCTTTTTTAGTATTTTACAAAGAGGTTTTTTTATACTTTATTAAGCTTTTATGTTTTTCTTTTTCGATACGTTATATCCGATCAACAAAACTAATACTACTACAACACCAAATATGAAGGCTAATACTGCGCCTGTGGCATTAAGTCCTTCAGGTTCAATTACATCTAAATTTCCGCTTTCTATTTCGGCAACTACATCATATGGTTCATCACTTGCAATTAAGTTATCAATAGCTTCTACGATTGCTTCATCATCACTTGGTGCATAGCCATTAAATGCTTCTTGACCAATAACCATATAAGGATATCCGGTTATAGTATCGCCAAATTTAGCGCCTACTTGTTCATATAAAGACCAATTATCTTCATTATTGGCAACTTCATACACTACAAAATTTACTTTATCCTGATATTCTTCAGCAATTGTTCCTAAATATGTTAGTAGTCTTTGACAATATCCACAACCATCACCACGAAAGACATAAATATTTGGTAAGTCTTCTGATGCTTCTTTCTCTTCAAAATCACAAGTCAATTCTTCAGCATCACAAGCTTCTTTCAATGTTTCTGTTGTCACTTCTGCATTTGCTGTCGTAAGAAATAGGAAAGAAGAAAAAACAAGTAAAACTGTAATTACTCCTTTTTTTATCATTTGTACATCACTCCCAAAACAAGTATAACACAAAACAAAAAAAGAAGAAGAAATAATCTTCTTTTTTCACATAACTTTCATATTTTTTTTGTTATTTTTCAGAATTTGTTTCATTATTGGCTATTTTTTCATAGTATTCATATCTCTTAATAGCTGCGATTCGATTATTTTCTAAAAGTTCTTTGGCCATCTTTTCATTTTTCATACTTAAAGAGCGGTAGCGAACTTCTCTTTCTAAAAATTCATGATATTTATCAAATTCTGGTGTTTTTGAATCAATATACAATCTTTCATCTTCTGGTTTGTAGCGCATTAAAATTGTGTATCCCACTTCAACGGCAAGTTTCTGCTCTTCTGTTGTACAGCTCATACCACCTTTAATTCCATGTTCGATACATGGACAATAAGCAATAATGATACTTGGTCCATTATGCGCTTCTGCTTCTTTAAATACTTTTAATGTTTGCATCATGTTGGCCCCTAAAGATATACTTGCAACATAACAATTCGGATAACTCATAGCAATTCTAAATAAATCTTTTTTGTGAGATCTTTTTCCCAAATCGGCAAATTCAGCGACTTGTCCAATATGACTTGATTTACTCATTTGGCCTCCAGTGTTTGAATAGACCTCAGTATCTAATACTAGTACTTTAATGTTTTCTTCTGATGATAATACATGATCGATACCACCGAAGCCAATATCATATGCCCAACCATCGCCACCAATAGCCCAGACAGTTCTAGCAGGAACATAATCTAATAAACTACTTAATTCTTTAGAAATGTTTTCTTTAGATAATTCTTCTTGAACTTTTTTTGTGATTTCATAATTATCTTTATTGTTTAACCATTCTTGATACAATTCTTTTATTTTTTCATCGACATGAGATAGTTCATTTGTCATAATGTTGGCGATTCTTTGTCGTTTGTTTTGATAAGAAAGATGCATACCATAGGCAAATTCTGCATTATCTTCAAATAAGCTGTTAGCCCACGGAATCGTGTATGGCGTTGAAGGTGCACTTCCACCATAAATTGAAGAACATCCTGTCGCATTAGCTAAAACTATTTTCTCGCCATAAAGTTGAGTTAATAATTTAATATAGGCTGTCTCGCCACATCCAGCACAGGCACCTGAGAAAGCAAATTTTGGCGTTTCTAATTGACTTCCTTTAATAGTGAATTTTGGAAATTTTTGAGGATTTTCATATCCAGTAAAGTATTGATCCGCTTCCTTTTGCTTTTCTTCATCGTAATTGCCTAAATATAATGCTTTTTTACCATTTTTGCCAGGGCAAATTTTGACACAAAGACCGCATCCAGTGCAATCAGCTTCAGAGACACTTATTAGATAATAATATTCACTAGCTCCTAGTGCAACTGGGCCTTTTTCTTCTTTTATTAAAAATGGACGAATAACGGCATGTGGACAAACAAAGGCACACATTCCACATTGAATACAATTTTCAGGAATCCATTTTGATACTAAACTAGAAATTTTTCTTTTTTCTTTTAAGGCAAGACCACCTTCGAATTCTCCTTTACTTAAAGGAGTAACTTCTTTGACTGTTAATTCGTTTCCTAATCTAGCATTTATTTTTTCGATAATATTTTTTGGAATGTTATTTTGATTTATTTCTTCATTTGTTTTGGTCACAACTAATTTTCGAACTTGTTTTGAAGCTTCTAAAATAGCTTTTTGATTATTTTTTACAACATCTTCACCTTTTGTTCTAAAGCTTTTTTCAATAGAATCATTTAATATATCAATTGCATTTTCTTCACCTAATAAATTTAAAATAATGATTTCCATAATTTTGCTTATCTTACCTGGCAAATGATTTTTCATGGCGATTGTGTCAGCATCGATTGTTAATACTTTGATGTTTTTCTCTAATATATTTTGAATATCTTTTTTTTGCATTTTTTCTAAACATTTTTTTTCATCTTTAGTGTTAATAAGTAAAATGCTATTTGTTTTTGCTTTATCTAATAAAATGTATTTTTCAAAATATTCGTCTTTTGTTACTACAGTTAAATTTGAAGCAGTAACATAATATGGAGCATGAATTTTTTGCTGGGCAATTCGCAAGTGGCTAACTGTAACACCTCCACTTTTTTTTGAATCATATTCAAAGTATCCTTGAACATAATTTTTTTCTCCTAAAATGTGCATGATGTCTTTACTTGCTGAAACCATACCATCTGAACCAAAACCGTAAATTTGAATTTCATATGCTTGAAGATTTACTTTATACTCTTTAGTTATTAAACTCGTGTTATTTAAATCATCAACGATACCAATTGTAAAATTGTTTTTAGGATTATTTTCTAACATTTCAAATACAGCATAAATGTCTTTTGGCGTTGTATTTTTACTAGATAAACCATATCTTCCGCCAACAATTTCAATATCTTTATCCTTTAGGCTTGCTAGAACATCTAAATATAATGGCTCTCCACTGCTACCCGATTCTTTTGTGCGATCTAACACGGCAATTTTCTTTACAGTTTTCGGTAACACTTTTTCCAAATATTTTTGACTAAATGGTCTATATAAACGAACGGTAATACAACCTATAGGGTTTCCTTTTTTTCTTTCATTATCCACAACTAATTTGATGGTATCTGTAACACTTCCCATAGCAATAATAATGTTCTTAGCATTTACATCGCCATAATATTCAAATGGTGCATAACTAGTATCGGCTAAAGTATTTATCTTTTGCATGTATTCATTTACAATATCAGGAATTTGCTCATATAATGGTGATCTTGCTTCAACACTTTGAAAATATATATCTTCTGTTTCTGACATTCCAAATTGTTTTTCTTTTCCAATATTTAATGATCGTTCTTTAAATTCTTTTAACTTTTTTTCATCAAGTAAAGCAAGTAAATTTTCACGACTTAATGGTTCGATAACGTTTAATTCATGACTTGTTCTAAAACCATCAAAAAAATGTAGGAATGGTAATGATCCTTTAATAGCCGACAAGTGAGCAACGGCAGCTAAGTGATAAGCACTTTCTACATTTGAACTAGCAAGCATACAAAATCCAGTTTGCCTTGCAGCGTAAATGTCTGAATGATCGCCAAAAATAGAAAGAGCATGAGTTGCAACTGTTCTTGAAGCTACATGAATTACGCCAGGCAAACATTCTCCTGCCATTTTATACATATTGGGAATCATTAAAAGTAGGCCTTGGCTTGCCGTAAAGGTTGAAGCAAGCGAACCAGCTAAAAGTGCTCCATGCATTGCTCCTGCAGCGCCAGCTTCAGATTGCATTTCGGTTACATGAACAATATCATTAAACAAATTTTTTACTTGTTTACTACTTTGAGCATCCATGTTACTTGCCATCGGACTCGAAGGCGTGATTGGATAGATACTTGCTACTTCACTAAAAAGATATGACATCATGGAACATGCTGTATTTCCATCAACTATTTGTTTCATTAAGAACACATCCTATTCTATTTTTATTATAACACTTTTTTCTTTTTGCTTTGTGATTTTTTTATCATATGTTTTTGAGTAAATTTTTTAATGGCATTCCAATAAACCGTTGGTTCTTTAGTTTCTGAAGCACCATGGCCAGCATCGTATATAACAAGTTTTTCTTTTTTGGAATGACAAGCTGAATAATTTTTTTCTAACATTTCAAAAGGAACAAAGGTATCTTTTGTACCGTGTATAAATAAAACTGGCACTTTAGTTTTGGATAATTCACTGATCGGACTTTTCGTATGAAAATCATATTTAGCTAAAGTCTTACACCAACTTTCTGCTAAATTTAAAAATGGAAAACTTGGTAAATTAAATGTTTTTTTCATTTGATATTTAAATGTATCTAGTACACTGGAATATCCACAGTCCTCAATGGCAAAAGTTACACTTTTTGGCAATTTTTTTCCAATCGTCATCATCACTGTTGCAGCACCCATACTGATTCCATAAAGTCCAATATTTTCTGGCTTTTCTGTTTTATTTAGAAAATGAATCCATTCTTCTAAATCTTCTGAATCTAATACGCCCATTCCAATATATTTTCCATCACTATTTCCATGCGCTCTTAAATCAATTAAAAGAATATTAAAATTCATTTGATAAAATTCGTAAGCTTGATGTAAGACACTTAAATGTGTACTAGCAAAGCCATGTACTAAAATTATCCAATTTTTAGAATTATTACTTTTTATCTTTATACCAAATAAGTTTAATTTATCTTTCGAAATAATCTGTACTTCTTTTTTATTTTCATTATACCAATTTCTTTCTATTTCTCTTCTTTTTTTATCTGGTTTATATGAGGATCTATTATGTGGTTGATTTAAAAGTTGTTCTTTATTTCCTCTTTTAATTGCATAAGAGAAAAAATAATATCCGCCAATCAATAAAATAAGAAGTAAAATCACAAATAAAATTAATGCTATATACATAGTATCACCCTTTTTATTATAATACATTTTCTTACAATTAAAAAGAAACAGATTATTTGTTGACAACATCTTTTTCTGTTTCTTTGACAATATAGATTGGTCTTTTTTTTGTTTCTAAATATGTTTTGGCCAAATATTCGCCGAATATTCCCATAAAAAATAGTTGAATTCCGCTTACAAAAATAATAATACATGCTAGACTTGGCCAGCCACTTACTGGATCGCCCCAAATAAGTGTTTTACAAATAATTACTATAATCATACTAAAAGCAATGAAGCAAAACAAAATTCCTAAAAAAGCTGCAATAGTTAAAGGTACAGTTGTAAATGCTACAATTCCTTCAATAGCATATTTAAAAAGTTTCCAAAATGACCATTTTGTTTCTCCGGCCACTCTTTCAACATTTTCAAATTCTAACCATTTTGTTTTGAAGCCAACAAAACTCCAGAGTCCTTTTGAATATCTATTATATTCACGACAAGATATAATGGAATTTACCATCTGTCTTGTCATTAAACGATAGTCTCTTGCACCATCTACCATTTCTACTTTGCTCATTTTATTAATTAACTTATAAAATCTTCTAGCAAAAAAGCTTCTGATTGGTGGTTCTCCTTTTCTGGTTACTCTTCTAGTACCTACGCAGTCATAATCCTCTTCTTCAATATACTTAACCATTTCTGGCAGCATTTTAGGTGGATCTTGTAAATCAGCATCCATAAGGGTTACATAGTCGCCTGTCGAATAATCTAAACCAGCAAGCATTGCCGCTTCTTTACCAAAATTTCTAGAAAAAGAGATATAACGAACTCGATTATCTTTTTTTCTCAATTCTTTAATTATTTCTAAAGTTCTATCTTTTGAGCCATCATTTACAAAGATTAGTTCGAATTTATACGATTTCATTTCTTCCATTACTTTTGTTATTTCTTTATAAAATAATGGCAAAGATTCTTCTTCGTTGTAACAAGACACTATTACACTAATTTTTTTCAAATTAATCACATCCTAAATTCATTTTATCATTTTTTGTGATTTTTGCAATTTTTTAATGCCAAAATAGCAAGCAAAGCCGCCTAAAAATATCAAAGTAAACATAAACAGATAATTAGCAATTTGATCCAATTTTGTTCCTGTATATTTTACTTCAACTCGATAATTTCCATCTACTATAATTTGAATAAATCCATTTTCATTTTCCTCGTACTTAATTTTACTTACTTTTCCATTACTATCTTTAAACGATATAGAATATCCAAAGTAAAACAATCTAGGTAATTCAAGGGTAAGTGGAGTTTGTACATCATATGTTTCGAATAAAAGATACGGTACTTTATTTTCCAACACTTTTATTTTCCCTTCTCCATGTTTAATTAAAACATCTTGACTGCGATTAGAAAAATAAGTAATATTTTCCAAAGTATTTACTGGTAAATATTCTTTCTGATATCCCATACCGAGGCTATTTAAATCATAATTTTGTAGATTCACTTTAACATAATTAATATTAGAAAGTACAAAAAGAATATAAAAACCTGATATAACTATCGACAAAAAACTTCTAATCTTTTTATCTTCCTTATTAAAAGTCAGAAAGGAAAAAGCAGCTAAAATACTGATTCCAAAACTAATAAAAGTTTCTAAACGCCACGGGAATTGAAGCAATAACAAAATAGATGGTATTTTCTTCCACGGGAAAAATTCATTAATCATAAGCATTCCTAAGACAGTAAAAATAATTGCACTTTGAATAATCCATTTGTTTTTTTCATTGCTAATCTTCTTGTATTTTAAAATACTTATAATAGCTAAATACACCACAAAAATATTTAGAAAAAACATAATATTCGTACTTTCATTTGGCTTCAATAAAAACAGCTCAAAAAATGAAAGTGCTTCTTGGGAAATGCTATACCCATTCACTACATAATTTGGTAAAAACACAACATAATTTCCAAAGAATTTATGTTCAAGTAGTGGGATAAGAAAAGGCATGCTTAAAATGAGAATGAAAAAAGAAGAAATACATAACGCAAAAATCCGATCCCTTTTAAAAACTTTTTTCAAATTAAATAAAAAGCAAACTATAATAAAAATAGTCGTATATACAGCCATAACTAAATGAGAGTGAATTAACCCTAAATATCCTACGGTAAAGCAAAGATAAAACTTTTTTTTATTATCTTGAAATAAATAATGTAACCCCAATAAAACTAATGGTAAAAAAGTAAATACAAATACTTCTGCTAAAGCATCTCTAACAAAAATATCGGCAAGATGATAAGGAAACGTCATGTAAAAGAAAGCGGCTAACAAAGCAATTTTTTTATCATGGCTAACTTCTTTAATCAATTTGTACATAAACACACCAGAAAAATACATAGATAAAAAATGCGTTATTTTTAAAGAATATAAAACATTTAAAGAAAAAAGGGAAAGTCCTTGGGCAAACAATGTTGCAACTATATGTGTAAATTGAGGATAAAAAATAGGACTACCATAGCCAAAATTATTTGCAATACCAGGAAGTATTTTAGCTTTAAAAATAGTATCTATTGAGTCAATTAAGCCATATATATTTGCAACATGATAAGCGGTGTCGTGACCTTCAATATAATATCTAGAAATCCATGGAGTGAAAAGAAGCAATGTTAAAAAGAATATTTTAAAATAATTTTTGTCAAGGTTATTCCATATTTTTTTCATTTTTTCTCCTTAGCAAATGCAAATACAATTCATAGTTTTGTCTATTCTTTTTAACAATGACGTTTAAAATAATTCCTGTTATAAAAAGTAAGGATGCAAATAAATAAATAAAACCGCTAACAATAAGTGTTGGAAATCGCAAAACTAAACCCGTTGCAAAATAATCCATAAATACAGGAATAACAAGAATGGTTGCAACAATAGCAAATAACAAAGATAAATAGCCAAAAAATTCCAAAGGCTTATAATCTTTAAATAGACTAATAATTGTTTTTAACACTTTAACTCCATCTTTATAGGTATTTAACTTAGAAATGCTTCCAAGAGGTCTATCGCGATAATTAACCGGTATTTCTTTTATCTTATAATTTTTATCAACTGCAAAAATAGTCATTTCTGTTTCGATTTCAAATCCTTTAGATAATATGGGAAAACCTTTGACAAAATCATAGCTGAATGCTCGATATCCTGTCATAATATCTTTTATTTTGTTGTCAAATAAATGATTAATCAACCAACGAACAATCTTATTTCCTGAATTGTGAAATACTCTTTTATTTTCTTTAAAATAGGTTGAAGATAAGCGGTCTCCTATTACCATATCTGCCTTACCGTTTAAAATAAGCTCGCACATTTCTTTAGCGTTTTCCGCAGGATATGTATCATCTCCATCTACCATCAAATAACAATTTGCATCAATATCTAAAAACATAGAACGAATAACATTTCCTTTACCCTGGCGATACTCATGACGAACAATTGCTCCGGCTTTTTTTGCAATTATATCTGTTTTGTCTGTCGAATTATTGTCATAAACATAAATGCTAGCTTCAGGTAAAGCTTTTTTATAATCTTCAACAACTTTTTTTATCGTTTTTGATTCATTGTAACACGGTATTAAAACTGCGATTTTATCCATAATGCACCTCTCTTAATATTTATTATACTGATATTTTTTGCGATATTCAATTTTTTATGATAAAAATAAATTCACACAGGAAAGAACACGGTCTGTAACAATTTTGCCATTGGCATCAACAATTCTTATAAACAGTCTATCCACTTGCCTAGTATCTATTGTTGCATCCACGAAATAAAATCTACCATCGTTTGTAAGAGGCGTAGTATAAATTATTTCTTCTTGATTATCTTTTATACTAACTAACTGTGTTTCAAATCCTTCTACTGACGCATTTTTTGTTTGATTATTTAAACCAATCCAATATGAAATGCTCATGTCTTTCTTTTGAGAAAACTCAATATCTTTCTCTATAAATTTTTCATAATTATTCACTCTATCAGTGATATTCTTTTCAATTTTAAAAACATACAAATAATTATTATAATTAATGTAACTTGGAATATATGTTCCGTAATAGTCTTTTATAATATATCCGGTTTCATTTAAGTTATCTATGAACGCCTTTAATTCAATTGCATCTCCTAAAGTATATAAATGACTTACTGAGTTTAAACGCTCCTCTAACATCTTTTCTGCATATTCTGTTTCAGCAGACATATATAAAGAATACATTGGTAACTCATCATTTAAAAACATCATAAACCCAGAATTTGCATTAATAACTCCCCATGCAGAATTTTCTGGAAAGGATATTGGATCATCTTTTTTAAACATTTGTCCTAAGTTATAAACATAGCTATCCACGCCATTGCCAAACACATTATTGCTTGACCAATAATCGGCTTTTTCTACATAGTTGTATACATTATAGCCAACGTGATACATAAAACATAAAACAGCTAAGAAAAATACTATATATTTATGGTTCTTATACATATCATATACAAATATTCCAAAAGCAATAGTGGATAAAATTAGTAAAAATAAGCCATATCTAATATAACCTAACACAAAGTTAGACCAAATAACATATAGAACAAAAAGAGAAATCATAAAAATGTATTTTATGGATTTTCCTGTTTTCTTTTGAATTTTTTCAAAAATAAATTGAGCAATATAATAAACACTTACAAGATATCCAATTGTCCACATAGGTTCTACTATGCCAATGTCAATTGTTCTTCCTTTATAAAACAGGATAAGTATTGGCCAAAAAATTCTTTCAATAATATTGGCGGGTCCAAACCTTGTATCCATCCAATTATGATTTCCATACAAATCAGAATGGAAAATCGTATTATAAAACGGAAAAAAAGGATTACCTGTATCTAAATAAGTAAACAGCATGTAAATGAAAAAAGGAAAAATGAAAATGAAAGCGGCGCAAAAAATAGTGCTAATACGAAATTCTTTTCGCTTAGACCAATAATTTATTAAAAATAAAATAAACAGAGCAACAATAAAATAAGCATTTGAAATTTTCGCACAAAAAGCCATTCCAGATAACAAAGCCATGTAAATAAACAAATGATTTATATTATAATTTTCTTTACGAATGACATTAGCAAAAATTTCTAAAAGAAAAATAATAGAAAAGTAATCTACATAATAGACGTCAACTAAATCCAGAATAGAAAATGTAAAAATACTACTGATTCCTATCAAGCATACAATTACAGAATTTTTTATTCCAAATATTTTTACAATTCTTTTTACTTGATAATAAATAATTATTAAGCATATATAGTTAAATATTAAACCGAGCCGATAACCAAAAATTAAACGAAAAGGGTAAAATATGCGATCCGTAAAAGAATATGTATATGAATTCACATTACGATTAGGAAAGAAATCTCCTGTCCAAATACTATTAAAAGGATAAACCTGGGAATATAAATGATAATTTAAAGTATCATACATTCGGTCAGGAAAAACTATTGTAATTGCAAAAACGCCAAATAGTAAAAGATAAAACAAAATATCTTTTTTTTCAAAGTCATGAACAAAATGAATTTTTTTAGAAAATAAATAAAAAATAGGAAGAGATACACAAGTAGAAACAAGCATACTAACAAAATAATTCCATTCAAAAAAATAAGTAAAGTAGTCATTAATCAAAACAACAATACAAAACGCAAAGAAAATAGCAGTTAGTATATTTATTCTAATTTTTTCCATACACATCTCCTTTTATTTTAAATGCCACACATTTTTTAAAAAAGATATTCTCTTTTTTATTTGCTTTTTTTGAAAACTATTTAGACCATAGTGTTCTTCAAAATATTTGTAAATTTTTTCTAATTCTTTTAAATGTTCATCCTTTTTTGTAATCGAAGATACATTATTTCCGTGAACTCGATAGTAATTTAACGTTTTGTTAGAATAAGCAATTTTTCCTTTTTGCATAATATTTACATAAAATAGCCAATCCCCTGCCTGTTTAAATTGACCAGATAATTCAAAAAAATCGTGATAATAGTCTTTTTTTATTAAAGTAGAAGATACATTTGCAATAGTGCAATTTAAAAAAGCATAATTTTTGTATTCTTCTTTCCCATCATTCACAAAATCCTGATTCCAATGTTTTGTGTTCATAAAATCGATTTCATTTTTTATAGTAGGTAGGGTCATTTTTCCTTCGGCATTAATAAAAGCCGTATCACAATAACTAATAACAATATCCGAATAAGTATTTAATGGTTTCACGAGATTTTTTAGCATTTTTGAATCACAATAATCGTCCGCTTCTGCAATCCAAACATAATCGCCACAAGCCATTTCAAATCCTTTCTCCCATTGCTTAAACGCAGAGCCACTATTTTTGGCGTTATATATTTTTCGAATATTGATATAATTTTCTAACAAAGAAACTAACGAATTAATTTCATAACGACTTGTATCTGTTGAACAATCATCCAATATCAAAATTTCGTATATTTTTATTTTTTGTTTTAAAATGCTGTACAACCTTTGTTTTAAAAATCTTGCATAATTATAATTTGGAACAACTACTGATATTTTGTATTTAGAAGGTCTCCGTCGTTGGTTTTTAATTACTTCACGAACCAGCATTTTATTTGTTATTTTAGGAATTATCTTTTTTTTTAAATATTTTTGAAAAAAGTTCAAAAAAGAAATAAGTTGGTTTGCCAAGAAATAATGTCCATTACATTCTAATTTAAATAACAATTTATAATAAATTTTACTTTTAGTATTTGTTGAATCTAAAAATTCCCAAAAAAAGCTATTTTGACGAATGTTATACTTTGCGGATAACTCATTATATTTTTTTAAATATCTTTTTCTTTCCTTTCTATTTTTAATTTTCGGGAAAACATATAATAATAAAACAATGATCTGATTATATACAATAGCGTCTTTATAAGCCTCAAAATCTTTTGCCTTTTTTATTCTTTCTAGAGTACTATCTACGCCAGCAAAAATATCAAATCTTTTTTCGCTAAAGTGAGAATTTTGAATAGAATTTTCCCTTTGAACATAGTAGTAATAAACATCTGGGACATAAACTATTTTTTTTGCTTCTACTAAAGCCGGGATAACCACAGCAATATCTTCATTTACTTTTCCTTCAGCAAAGGGATATTTCTCCATGATTTTTCTTTTGAAAAGTTTATTGCATGCTGAAGCAGCTAAACCATTATGAATAAATCCGATTTTTGTATCTAAATTATTTCCACGACTTATTTGAAAAGTTTTGTTTTTTTCATAATAAAGTTTCATATCACAAACAGCTATATCTGCTTTTTCTTTTTGAATAGCATCCATTAATTTTTCATAATAATCCGGTTCAATATAATCATCTGAATCAATGTATCCAATATAATCACCATGGCTCTTTTTTAAACCAATATTTCTAGAATAAGACAAACCTTTATTTTCCTGATTCTCAATTAAAATAACTTTTGGATTATTTTTATATTCTCTTAATATTTCCAATGATTTATCTGTACTTTTATCATCGATTAAAACCAATTCTAAATTAGAATACGTTTGATTTAAAATCGAATCAATACATTTTTTTACATATTTCTCAGTATTATATACGCTTACGATTACAGAAATTTTTTCTTTTTCCATGTCTTTACTCCTTTGCCATTTCTTTTTTTAAAATTTCTAACGATTTAATAATTTCTTGTGTTCTAAATAAAAGTTTTTTTCGACTACTTTTTTGAAATAAAACATTTAAACTTCCACCCTCTTTATGAACCAATTCAATTTCGGGGGAATATACAGAGTGTAGCTTATCTTTTTGAATTCGATGATAAAGCAAGTCTTCTTCATGATATAAAAAAGTATCGTTAATAAAAATATCTTTATACTTACTATAATATTGTCGAGAAAATATTAAAGCACAGCCATGTAGAGCAACATTATATTTTTCTTTAACTCCATTTTTCAAAACTTTTGGATGAACTATTTTTGATTTTGTATAAACAAAAAATTTTAAAAGAAAATATAAAATTCTGCTTTTATAAAACTTTACTAATTTTTTTTGATATTCTATTTCTTGGTTTACTTCGTTTATATTTTTTAAAGGACGGTATGGATTTACCGAACCACTTCCTTCTTTACACAAAATTTTAGGACCTAGAATATCAAATTTAGTACGTTTATAAATTTCTTGAATTCTTTTTAAAAAATCTTGTTGTCTTATTTCTGTATCATTGTTAATAACTACAAGAAAATCTGGCTGATATTCCTTCACAGCCAATTGACAACCTTTATTATTTGCTTTTGCAAAACCTATGTTTTCTTTTAAACATATTAAATTATCTACCATTTTTTCTAGTTCTTTTATTTCATCTTGATTTAATGTTGCATTGTCAACTACGATTATCTTTTTAGGGCCATCTAATTTTTTTATAGATTCAATACATGCATAAGTATCTTGGATATTTTTGTAATGAAGAATAATAAAGGCTGTCATTTTATACCTCTTCAGCAAATCTTTTTTCTAATTTTCTGAAAATCATATATCCAAGTATTAAAAATACAATTGTAAAAATACTTATATATCCTAAACTTGCCAACGATGGCGATGTTTGATAATAAAAAATGCTACGATATGCTTCAATAAAATGAGTCATTGGATTTAAATATAATAGCCACTTATATTGTCCAAACATATCAGCCGTATAAACAATTGGTGTAGCGTAAAATAAAAGATTTAGAATGAAAGTAATTAAATATTCAACATCTCTTACATATACATCAATTGAACTTAAAGCAAATAATAAACCAAGACTGAAAAGTGTTTGTAATACTGCTATTAACGGCAACCAAATTAAGTGCCAACTAAAGCCAATTCCACTAAAGAAAACAAAGATTAAAATAATTACACAGGAAATCAAAAAGTTTACCAAGCCTGCTAAAACTACAGAAACTGGAAGAATTTCTCTTGGAAAAAAAACTTTTTTAATAATTCCCCCATTAATCCAAATACAATTTGTTCCTTGATTAATTACCGTAGTAAAAAAGTTCCATGGAATTACACCAACAATCAAGAAAATTACATAATTTGGAATATCTTGTCTTAAAATAATTGAAAAAACTAACGCATAGACTAGTACCATTAATAATGGATTTAAAAATGACCAAAGAACACCTAAAAATGATCCTTTATATTTACCACGAATTTCTTTTTTAATATTTGTTTTTAATAATTCACGATATTGATATAAATTTTTAAATATTGTCATTTTCATCACCTACACTTCTCTAAGTATTTTGGAATGACTTCTTTTGGAGTAGCATCCATTTCTACTTTTCCTTCATATATCCAAATTGCCCTTGTACATAATTTTTCAATTTGATCTAAACTATGACTTACGATCACAATCGTTTTATCGCTATTTTTTAATTCTTCAAGTTTTTTAAAACATTTTTCTTGGAAATGTTGATCTCCTACTGCTAAGATTTCATCAATTAAAAGAATTTCGGCATCTACATTTATGGCAATAGAAAAAGCTAAGCGCATATACATTCCAGATGAATATGTTCTTACTGGATTATCAATAAATTCACCTAATTCTGAAAATTCAATGATCTTATCTAATCGTTTATCAATTTCACTTTTTGTCAAACCAAAGATAGAGGCATTGAAATAAATATTTTCACGTCCTGTAAAATCTTGATGAAAGCCAGCGCCTAATTCAAGAAGTGACGTTAGTTTTCCATGGGTAACGACTTTGCCAGTTGTTGGATAGATAATTTTGGTCATCAATTTTAAAAGTGTAGATTTTCCAGAACCATTCACACCAATCAAACCAACTGTTTCTCCTTTTTTTATTTTGACGTTGATCTCTTTTAATGCAACAAATTCTTCACTTTTGTTTCTTTTCCAAAATAACAAATGTTCTTTTAATGTACTTGCTTTATCATAATAAATTTTAAATTTTTTTGTAACATTCATTACTTCTATTGCATATTCGTTTTCGGGTTGTTTCATAATTTCACCTAAACCTTTTATTTCTTTTTATAGTATACCAAATTAC
>CALVMI010000071.1 GCA_944345045.1 uncultured Bacilli bacterium
ATTTCTCAAGCTAGAGAATTAGAAGATGGTACAACTGGTGTGCGAGTTGCTGGTCGTATTGTTTTAATGCGTAAGATGGGAAAGATGAGTTTTTTAACAATTGGAGATATTACAGGTAGAATTCAAATTTCTGTTAAAATGGATATGATTGGAGAAGAAGCTTATCAAGATTTTAAACAAAATTTTGATTTAGGTGATTTTATTGGTGTAGAAGGAGAAGTTTTTACTACTCACACTGGCGAAAAAACTGTACGAGCTAATGAAATTACTTTTTTAGGAAAAGCATTAAAACCACTTCCTGAAAAATTTCATGGCTTGGAAGATCAAGAACTTATTTATCGTGAGCGTTATGTTGATCTTATTATGAATGAAGATGAAAAGAAAAAGTTTTTGTTTCGTAGTGCATTTATTCGTGAATTGAGAAATTATTTAAATGACAAAGGTTATGTTGAAATTGAAACGCCAATTTTAAATAATAAACCAAGTGGTGCGACTGCTAAGCCTTTTGTTACTCATCATAATGCATTAGACATTGATCTTTATTTAAGAATTGCTCCAGAAACTTATTTAAAAAGAGCTATTGTTGGAGGTTTTACGAAGGTATTTGAAATAGCTCGTTGTTTTAGAAATGAAGGTATGGATGCAACACACTTACAAGATTTTACGATGATTGAAGGTTACGGTGCTTACTTAAATTATAAGGATAATATGGTTTTCTTAAGAGAACTTTTACAAAATATTATTCAAAAACTTTTTGGTACTTTAAGCATTCAAGTAGGAGATAAAATGGTTGATTTAAGTGGTGAATGGCCAAGCGTAAGTTTTCAAGAGTTAATTTTAAAGTATGCAAACATTGATATTTATAAGGAAGATACAAAAGAAAAATTACTTGCAAAAATTAAAGAATTGAAAATTGAAATTGATTCAGAAACGCCTTTAGAAAATTTAGGTTATGGAAATTTAGTTGATCAGTTATATAAGAAAGTTGCTAGACCTCATTTAGTTAATCCTGTTTTTTTAGTGGATCATCCAATTAGTTTATCTCCTTTAGCGCGTGCTAATGATGATAATCCAAATTTAACGGATCGTTTCCAACTTGTTATTAATGGAGCAGAAATTATCAATGCTTATTCTGAACTTGTTGATCCACAAGAGCAAGAAAGAAGATTAGAAGAACAAGCAAGATTAAAAGCACATGGAGATGAAGAAGCAATGCCAATGGATTATGATTATATAAGCGCTATGGAATATGGTATGCCTCCAATTAGTGGCTGGGGAATGGGAATCGATCGCTTGATTCAATTATTAACTGGCAGTGATAATATTAAAGATGTCGTTTTATTTCCTTTAATGAGACCTAAGGATATGGATTAAATTTTAAGGATTCTTGAATAAATACACAAGAATCCTTTTCAAGTGCTATATTTTCACAAAAATTTCATAAAAAAAGGTCGTAATTTTCTTTATTTTAGATTGAATTGTGCTATAATTTTGATGGAGGAGGAAAAAAATGAAGAAATTGTTTAAAGAACATGATTTGGTAAAAGTTGTATCTATTTTACTTTTTATTGTTGTAGTAATGACTTGGTTTATTCCTTATGGACAATATGGTAGTAGTGCAGTTTTTAGTGAAGGTGAAGTTACACCTATAGGAATAGCTCATATTATTTATAGTTTTATTTATTCTCTTCAAAATTATGCTATTCAATTTGGATTCTTAGTTTTGATTGGAATGTTTTATGGTGTAGCTACAAAAACAGAAGGCTATAAAGCTTTGGTTTCAAGAATTGCTAAGGCTGGTAAAGGTATTGAAGTCGTTCTTGCACTTGTTGTATCTTTCATCATTACTTTACTTGCATCATTCTTGAATAACACATATGTACTTTTATTATTTATGCCTTTCTTAGTTTCTATTTTTAGAAAAATGGGGCTTGATAAGATTAGTTCATTTGCGATTACTTTTGGTTCTATTTTAGTTGGTGTTTTAGGCGCTACTTATGGAACAGAAGGCTTTATTGGTCTTGTAGAATATGCAAATATTTATGGTGGAAGTTATACCATTGCTACGGAAATCATTGTTCGTGCAGGAATTTTATTACTTGCTTATATTTTATTTAGCTTCTTTAATGTAATTTATATTAAGAAAAATTTAGAGAAAAAAGATAGTAAAAAGGATAGTAAGAAAGAAGAAGTAAAAGTTCTTGATGATAAATTTGCTGTAGAAGAACCTAAGAAGAAAAACACAAAAATTTGGTTGACTGTTATTTTAGGAATTATTCTTTTTGTATTTGCTATTTTAGGTTTTGTTACATGGAATGCTACATTAAATGGAACAGAAGTATTTGGAATTACTATTTTTGATGATTTCCATGAATGGTTTATGGGACTTAGCATTGGTGAAAATTTCCCTATTTTCCAATATCTTTTTGGAGCAGGTTATTTAGCAAACTTTGGTGCTGAATTAGTTCCAGCTTTAGGAAATTGGTATTTATTTACTTATTCTATCGTTATAATTGCTGTGATGATTATTATGGCAATTGCTTCAAAAATGAGCGTTCGTGAATTTATCTCTAATATTGGAGATGGTTTCAAAAAAGTAATTCGTCCAGTCATGTTCTTAGTCTTAGCTTATATGGTATTTATTTTCCTATATTGGGTTCCAATTATTCCAACAATTATCAATGAAATTGGTAAGTTGGCTTCAGGATTTAACCCATTTGTGGCTACTTTACAAGCGTTTGTTGGATCTATATTCAATTCAGATTTAGCTTATTTGAGTTTCACATTGGCTCCATATTTAGCTTCATTTAGTGGTGCAGAAGGAAATTTAATCCTAGTAATCTATACTACAATTTATGGCTTGGTACAATTTGTTACCCCAATAAGTGTATTCTTATTATTTGGTCTTTCTTATATGAATATTCCATATAAAAAATGGCTTAAATATATTTGGAAATTCTTATTAGGTATGCTTGTATGCTTGCTAGTTATTTTTGCATTACTAGCGTATTTATAGTAGATTGCCCTTAGGGTAATCTTTTTAGTTAGAAAGGACGAAAAACATGGAATATAAAAAATTTGGTAACCATTATGTTGTTCGTATGGAAAAAGACGAAGAAATAATGGAAAGTCTTAAAAAACTTTGTTTAGATGAAGATATTCGTTTGGGCAGTATTTCTGGTTTAGGTGCTGCTAAGGAAGTAGAAATTGGTTTATTTAATACAGAAACAAAAGAATATAAAACAACTGTTATGCAGGGAATGTTTGAAATCACTTCTTTAATCGGTAATATTACAAGAAAAGAAAATGAAGTATATTTACATTGTCATATTAATTTTAGTGATGCTTCTTTAAATACCTTTGGTGGTCATTTAGTTAAAGCTGTTATCTCGGCAACTGGTGAAATAATTATTACGAAAATTGATGGTGAAGTAAATAGACGTTTTGATGAAGAAATTGGTTTAAATT
>CALVMI010000072.1 GCA_944345045.1 uncultured Bacilli bacterium
TGGAGTTTAGTCTGGCTTGAACCTTCTATAAAAAAGCAACAATGGTTAGGATTAGGCGGAGCAATTACCCAAGCTTCTTGTTTTAATTATCAAAAACTTTCTAAAGAAAAACAACAAGAGTTATTACGTTTATACTATTCTAATGAAGGATTAAATTATCAATATGGAAGAATTCCGATTGGAAGTCAGGATTTTGGGATAGAAAATTATTCTTATTCCTATCAAGAAGATTTAAAAGATTTTTCCATTGAAAAAGATCGACAATTCCTTTTTCCTCTATTAAAAGATATTCTAGCCTTTAAAAAAATTTCACTTTTAGCAAGTCCTTGGTCACCTCCAGCTTTTATGAAAGATAATAATAATTTGTTAGAGGGTGGAAAATTAAAAAAAGAATATTATACATTATATGCTGAATATTTAGTAAAGTATTTAAAAAGCTATCAACAAGAAAAGATATCCATAGATTATATGACTATTCAAAACGAACCTTTTGCTAAACAAAGATGGGAATCTTGTTTATGGACAACAGAAGAGCAACAAGATTTTATCTATAATTATTTTATTCCGAGATTAGAAAAAGAAAATCTTTTAACCAAAATTTTCTTATGGGATCATAATAAAGAACGTTTATATAAACATGTTCATGAATTATATCCAAAGAAGAATGCATTTATTAAAGGAGTAGGCTTTCATTGGTATGTAGGAACATTTTTTGAAAATGTAAAACTTGTTCATGAAACCTATCCAGAGTTGCTACTTTTTGAAACAGAATGTTGTACAGGGTATTCTCCATATGACGAACAAGAGTGGATAAAAGATGCTTGCCTTTATATGAACGAAATACTAGGAAATTTAAATAGTGGAATGAATGCCTTTATTGATTGGAATATTTTACTTGATTCTCAAGGTGGACCAAATTATGCAGAAAATTTTTGTAAGAGTCCAATAATTTTAAATGAAAAAGCTGATAATTTTATCTGTACACCAATTTACTATTATTTGAAACATCTTTCTGTAGTGCCAGTTGATTCTCATGTGATTTTTTCAAGTGTTTATCGCAATGACTTGATGGCAACTGCCTTAGAAGATAAAGAAAAGAATATTTATATCATTGTTTTAAATTCAACAAATGAGCCAAAAGAATGTTGCTTACTAGAAGGCGAACAACTAATGCAAGATTTTATTGCTCCTTACACACTTCATACCTACATTACAAAAGAAAACACATTGAATCTTACAAAGAAGTAATGTTGTAAGATTTTTTTTGTGATAAAATAAAATTGGTGAAAAAAATGAAAACAATTTTAGTTATTGAAGATGAATCGTCCATTAGAGAAGAGCTTTGTTCTTTACTTAAAAATGCCGGTTATGAAGTAAAAACAATTGAAAAATTTACTAACGTACTTGAACAAATCATAAAAATAGATGCTGATTTACTTTTATTAGATATTAATTTACCTAATATGAATGGTGAATTTTTATTAAAAGAATATCGCAAACAAAAAGACACTCCAGTTATTATGGTAACAAGTAGAAATAGCGAAACAGATGAAGTATTATCAATGGGGTATGGGGCAGATGATTATATTACTAAACCATATAATCCAACTCTTTTATTACTTCGAGTAGGAGCCGTCTTAAAAAGAAGTGAAAAAAGTTATGATCATCTTTCTTATCATGAATGGCTAGTTTATCCAACTAAAGGGATATTAAAAAAAGAGGAAGAAGAAATTATTTTAACCAAAAATGAAATGATTATTTTCTTATACCTTTTAAACAATATAGGAAGCATTGTAACAAGAGATGATTTAATGACAGATTTATGGGATAATGATGAATATATTAACGATAATGCCCTAACCGTAAATATTAGTCGTTTAAGAAGAAAATTGAGTCTCATGGGCTATCAAAATGCCATTACAACAAGAAAAGGTGAGGGGTATATTTTAAAATGAAACTAACGAGTTATATCAAAGATCATATATTAGAAATCATTCTCTTTCTCTTTTTCTTTCTTTTCTTTTTAGCGGTTTATCTTCTGTTAAAAATCTCTCTTTCTACCATCTTTTTCTTATTATCCTTGTTTGTTCTTTTTTTCTTATTTCTCTTTATATATAATTACCTAAAAAGAAGAAAATTTTTTAAAGAATATCTTTCCTTATTAGAAAAATTAGATCAAAAATATTTTATTACAGAAATGATTCACGATGCAAATTTTTTAGAAGGAAAACTCTTTTTGGAATCCTTATATGAAATCGATAAATCAATGAAAGAAAAAGTAAATGAAGCAGAAAAAAGTATGCGTGATTTTAAAGAATATTTAGAATTATGGATTCATGAAATAAAACTTCCTATTTCTTCTTTAATTTTACAAAATCATAATAAGAAAAAAGATCAAAAAGAATTAGAACAAATAAGAAAAATAGAAGAATATGTTGAACAAGTTTTATATTATGTAAGAAGTGAACATAGTGAAAAAGACTACCTCATTCATGAATGCGATTTAAAAAGTATAATTAAAGAAGTTATATTAAGAAATAAAGACGATTTTTTAGCTTTAAAAATGGATGTTTCAACAAAAAATGTGAACCAAAAAGTTCTAACCGATGCCAAATGGTTTGAATATATGTTAAATCAAATTGTTTCTAATGCTAAAAAATATAAAAAACAAACCAATTCTAAAATTTTATTTGAAGCCCGAGAAACAGACAAATATACAGAACTTTCTATTATAGATAATGGAATAGGAATTAAAGAAAAAGATTTAAAAAATGTATTTGAAAAAAGTTTTACAGGTGAAAATGGCCATAATGCGAAAGGATCTACAGGAATGGGGCTTTTTCTAGTCAAAAAAATGTGCCATCAATTAGGTCATGAAGTGAAAATTGAATCGGAATATCTTAAATATACCAAAGTTACGATTCGAATCTATAAAAATACATTTTACAGTGTTTTAAAATAAAAGAATTGTTAAATTTTAAAAAATTGTTTATAATAAGAAAAGAATAGGGTGAGTCTATGAAAATAAAATATAAAATACTGCTAGCAATCATAACCGTAGGAATAGGAATATGTTTGATGA
>CALVMI010000073.1 GCA_944345045.1 uncultured Bacilli bacterium
TCGAATTCATATCCATAGTCTTTAACTTTTCAGTTAAAACATTCATCGTATCTTTAGGAACTCCTGCATTTAGATATTTACTCCAAGCATTCTGATCATTTCCATAAATATCATAAATTTCATAAAAGTTCTGCCAACTCATTTCCTTAGATTTAATATAATCAAGCAATTCCGGATGTTGTCTCGCAAAATTTTTAAATTCTTCTTTCTTATCCATGAATCCTCACCTAATATAATATATGTAGAGCCAAAACAATTTAGAAAAACATCAGAGCAATTTTATAAAGGCAAATTATTTTTAAATTACAAACTCAATTGATACGGTGAACTTTCCGTTCCTTCTCCTCCACTAATACGCACGTTAGATGTTAGATATAAGGCGGGGGAAACAGCAACCCTCGTATAGCTCGCATTGAAGCTGCTCACGTACCCAGTACTATCCACAATGAACACGTAGTTCGAATTGTTGGAACGAGAAATTAAGGTCCATTGATAATTTGAACTATCATATAGCCAATCATTATTTTTACAATCACTTACACTTGAACTATTCCAAACCCATAATTCTGTATTTAAACACGTTTCTCTATTTGTTGTACTTCCTCCTGATGTTACATACCCATAGTCACTTGGATACATTAAGCCTATTTTTCCTATCCATTCTGTTGCATGACCACTATATACTACTGTTCCTCTTTCACGCGTGTAAAATGCTGATGCTGTATTATTTAAAGCACTAGATAATCCTCCTAATTTCCACACAGCATTTCCGATCATTTCTTTTGAAGGACTTGTAATACTTTCTAAATAGGTTCCATTTAATTCTTCTTGTAAACTTGCTGTACTCCAATCATTTTCATCATTCGTGTCCCATTCCATGCCTTCACTATATAGTTCATTTCTTATTATCTTTAATCTTGTTTCTTTTGTTCCTGTGCCATCATCGATGTTATTCATGACTCCGATGATTCGCCATAATTCATTATTGAAGGATACATAATTGTTTGGATTGGCTCCTACATATCTTAAATTGTTATCTGATGTATTATCAAACTTTAATTCATCTGTTTCTCCTTTGGCTAATATCGTGCATGCTCCTGTATCTGGATTTTGTTCACAGTACGATATAGTATCTACATCTTGTCCTTCATGTACTAGTCCTGTTCCTTCTATTTGATAAGATATGGTTCCATTTATAATCGTATTTATTTGACTTTCTTCTAAACTTGTTATGATACTTTCATCTAAATATAAGAAGATACTATATACTACTGTACTTCCTGTTTCCATTTCTTCATCTTGTATTAAAATTCCTTCTGTTAATTCGCTTACTGTTTTTCCGTTTTCGTATCCACTTACTATTTCTAATGAATCTCCTACTTGTTTTCTTAACACAACTTTTAAATAACTTGCACCTATTGTATTATCTTCGTTGGCTATAAGTCTTAATGTATAAGCTCCTTTTAAGCTTCCTGTGTTTTGTACACTTAATTTATAATCACATGTTCCTAAGTAAAGTGATGTTTCTTCCCCACTCATAGGCATAAAACATTCATTAGAATTTGTATTGGTAATAGTTTGTGAAGAATTTTCATAGGTGAAGACTAAATCTCCTGCTTCTACTACTTGGTTTTCACTATTACCATTTACTCTAAAAAACATGGCATAAGATAGACTTAAAACAACTATCGTTAAACAAATAATGATATAACTAGCTAATTTCGTTTCTCTTTTAAAAATATTTTTAAAACTTAAATTTTCGTTCATCTAATCTCACCTATTTTTTCTATATTTATTATAACCTGTTTTTTGGATTTTTAAAAGTTATAAATTGAATCTTAAATTTTTTTGTTTAATTAAAAATACTTAAATTACAAAAAAGAAGCTTTTTCAAGCTTCAATGTTATAATTTAAAATCATCTAATTCAAATTCCTCTTGTTTAGAAACAGGTGCCTTTTCTTCCTTTTTTTCTAATTCTACAGTTAATAAAATATTTTTGATTTCTTTTTTAGAAAGTGTTGAACCCGTACTTTGTAAATCCATAATTGGAATTTCACTATTTTTAATTTCCTTTACACCATCTTCTGTAACATAAGAAATCTCACTTTTAGAAGTAGTTGGAAGAGCCATTAAAATAGCATATGGTGAAGTCTTCACTTTTTTAAGTAAAGAATTTCCTCTTTTAGCGCGACCAGTTTCTTCTAATTCACTTACCTTAATTCGTTTAGCCGTTGATTTATCTGTGAAAATAGTAACATATTCTTCATTTGTAAGCGTTAAAACAGTTACAACTTCATCATCTTTTAAGTTCATTGCCTTAACACCTGATCCACGAACACCAACAATTGGAACTTCTACTTTATTAAACTTACAATAATATCCATTTTTTGAAACTAATAAAAGATTCGTATTCGCTTTAGTTATGGATACAACTTCATCTTGCTCTTTCAATTTCATCGAAATCATTGCTTTAGAAGTTCTAGATACCTCATAATCTTTGGCCTTTGTTCTCTTAATCATTCCCATTTTTGTCACAGAAACAATTTCATCATCAGCATTATAAATACATGAGAAAATAACTTTTTCATCAGCTCGAAGAGAAACAATATTATTAACATGTTTTCCAAGCTCTTTCCATTTTCCCTCTGGAATTTTATGAACAGGCAAGAAAATATAATTTCCCATATTGGTAAACATCAAAATAGAATCTAGAGTCGTAACATCAAACAAATTTGTAATAAAGTCTCCAGGTTTCATTGTTGGTTCTTCACTATTTGATTGATATGCTTTCATACTTACTCTTTTAACATATCCTTCGTTTGTAACAACTACAACAACGTTTTCTTTTGGAATCATACTCTTCATATCTAATTTGATTTCTGTAACTTCATCTTTAATCTCAGTTCGTCTAGGATTAGCATATTCTTTTTTGATTTGTTTCAATTCTGTTTTAATAACATACTTTAATGCCTCTTCATTTTGTAAAATTTGTTCCCAAACATGCATATTCTTAGAAAGTTCTTCCATTCTTTTTTGAATATCTAAAATATCGGTATTCGTTAAACGATATAATTGTAATTCAACAATAGCTTTGGCTTGTTCATAAGTAAAAGCATACTTTTCTACTAAATTGTCAATAGCATTACTTTTATTTTTACTCGCCCGAATAGTCGCGATTACTTCATCTAAAATGGAAATAGCTTTAATTAATCCTTCCAAAATATGATAATCTTTTTTGGCAGCCTCTAAATCAAATCTTGTTCGTCTAGTAATAACTTCTTTTTGATGGGCAATAAAAGCATCCAAAATTTCTAAAATTCCGACAAGTTTAGGTCTTCTATTAACAATCGCGACCATATTAAAATTATAATTAATTTGTAAATCTGTATTTTTAAGCAAATAGTTTAAAATAAGATCTGCATTGGCATTACTTTTTAAATCTATGACCAATCTTGCCATATTTTGCGTATCAGACTCATCTATAACATCGTTAATACCTTCAACTTTTTTATCTAATTTAATATCCGTAATTTTTTTAATTAATTGTTCTTTAACAACTTCATAAGGAATGGAATGAACAATAATTTGTTTTTTAGATCCTTTTGTAACAATTTCCGTTTTAGCTTTTAAAATTACTTTACCTTTTCCTGTTTGATAAGCATCAATAAGACCTTGTTTTCCTTCAACAATTCCGCCAGTTGGAAAATCAGGTCCTGGCAAAATAGCCATAATCGTATCTAACTTACAATTTGGTGAATCAATTCGTTTGATTGTTGCATCAATAACTTCTCCTAAATTATGAGTCGGAATATTTGTTGCATAACCAGCCGAGATTCCCGTAGAACCATTTACAAGCAAATTTGGAAAACCAGCTGGCAAAACAGTAGGTTCTAAAGTTGTGTCATCAAAATTATAAGCCATTTCTACAGTATTTTTTTTAATAGAATTAAGCATAACTCCCGCGAATTTAGAAAGTCTAGCTTCCGTATAACGCATCGCGGCTGGACCATCACCATCAATAGAACCATTATTTCCATGAATATCAATAAGTTTTTCACGCATTTTCCAAGCCTGGGACATTCTTATTAAAGCATCGTATATAGAAGAATCACCATGAGGGTGAAAATTACCCATAATTTCTCCAACTGCTTTAGCACTTTTCCGGTAAGGTTTATCATAAGTATATCCAGATAAATACATTCCGTATAAAATTCTTCTTTGAACTGGTTTTAGTCCATCACGAACATCTGGCAAAGCTCTTTCTTGAATGATTTCTTTAGCATACTTTCCAAAACAATCACCCATAATTTCTTCTAAACTATATTCATAAATTTTTTCAATAATAGTTTTCTCTTCCTTCTTCTTCGCCATATTATCACTTCCTAAAATCATCTTCTAATGTAAAGTCAACATTTTCATTAATCCATTCTTTTCGGGGCGCAACTTCATCACCCATTAAAACATGAATTCTTTTCTCAGCTAAGGCAGCATCTGTGATAGATACCCGCATAAGTCTTCTGTTTTTCGGATCCATCGTTGTTTCATAAAGTTCATCGGGATCCATTTCACCTAAACCTTTAAATCTTTGCACTTTATAGTTTCCTTTTAACGTTTTCTTTTTTTCTTCTAATTCTTCATCTGTTGCAATATACTCTTTTCCTTTACTTGTTTCAATAGCATACAACGGTGGTGTAGCTACATAAAGCATTCCTTGCTCAATTAAAGGACGCATAAAACGATAAAAGAAAGTAATTAAAAGAATTTGGATATGTGAACCATCAACATCAGCATCGGTCATAATAATAACTTTTCCATAATTAGATTCTGTATAATCGAAACTTTGTCCAAGACCAGCTCCAATCGCATATTCAATTTGTCTAAGTTCAGCATTTGCTTCAATTTCATGTTGACTAGCTTTTTCACAATTTAAAACTTTACCACGCAAAGGCAAAATAGCTTGGGTTTCTCTATTACGAACAGGTTTTGCTGAGCCACCAGCAGAATCTCCCTCGACTAAAAAAAGTTCATTTTTAGCATAATCTTTACCAGTTGCTTTAGCAAGCTTTTCACTTAATACTCTTTCTTTATTATTTTTTCCATTTCCTTTTCTAACTTGTTCTCTTGCTTTTCTTGCCGCTTCTCTTGCTTCTTTACTTTTTTGAGCTTTTTCTAAAATACTCAACGCAATTTCTTTATTTTCTTCTAAAAAGAATTTAATATTTTCATACGTAATACTTTCGGTAACACTTCTTGCTTCAGGAGTACCAAGTTTCCCTTTTGTCTGTCCTTCAAATTGCAACAAATCTTCAGGAATTTTAACAGAAATAATCGCACTTAACCCTTCACGAACATCGCTACCATCTAAACTAGCATCTTTTCCTTTTAAAAGATTATTGGATTTAGCATAATCATTAAAAGCTTTGGTAATTCCCGTTTTAAAACCTACTTCGTGAGTACCACCATCACCCGTTTTAACGTTATTAACAAAAGATAATATTTGTTCATTATAAGAATCGGTATACTGCATCGCAATTTCCACATCAATTTTATTTTTTGTACTAGCAAAATGAATAGGTTTATGCAAAACATTTCTATTTTCATTAATATATTCTACAAAAGATATAATTCCATTCTCATAATGATACTTAGCACTTAAATTATCTTCTTCATCAATAACTTCAATAGTCACATTAGAAAGTAAAAATGCACTTTCTTGCATTCTTTCACAAATTGTTGTAAAAGAAAAAGTACAATTTTTAAAAATTTCTTTATCTGGTAAAAAAGTAACAATCGTTCCAGTTTTTTTAGATTCACCAATTGTTTTTAAAGGACTTAAAACTTTCCCACCATCATGGAATTTAATTTGACTAATCTTTCCTTCACGATAAATCGTAACTTCCATATAACTAGATAAAGCATTAACAACACTGGCACCTACACCATGAAGTCCTCCAGAAACTTTATAACCAGCTTCTTCAAACTTTCCACCAGCATGCAAAATAGTATAAATGACTTCTGGCGTACTCTTTCCACTTTCATGTTTGCCAATAGGCACACCACGGCCATTATCCGCAACTGTCACAGAACCATCTTTATGTAAAAGAATTTTAATATAATCCCCATAGCCATTGATAACTTCATCAATACCGTTATCCACAATTTCCCAAACTAAGTGGTGCATACCTCTTTTATCTGTTGAACCTATATACATACCGGGTCTTTTACGTACTGCTTCTAGACCTTCCAAAATTTTTATCGAATGTTCATCATAAGTATTTTTGCTTGCCATACTACTCACCATAAGAAAGTATAACATAAATTTTTCCTTTACGTAAAGTTCTAAAAGTCAAAAAGGTGTCTAGAAAACAGTGTTTTTAAAAGAAATAAAGACTTTTAACAAAATATTTTATAACAAAACTGTACAATATTAAATTAAATAGAAACAATTATCTAAAAAAATTACCATGATTTCTCATAGTAATTTATTTCAATTTTTATGTAAATTATAAAAAGCATTCATTCCTTCATAAATAGCTTCATTTTCTAGCTCTTCTTCAATTCGCATCAATTCATTATATTTAGCTATTCGGTCAGTCCGTGACAAAGAGCCTGTTTTAATTTGACCAGTATTTAAAGCGACAGCAATATGAGCAATTGTCGTATCTTCAGTTTCACCAGAACGATGGGAAACAATCGCCGTATAACCGTGTTTTTTAGCCATTTCAATTGCATCAATCGTTTCAGTAACAGTTCCAATTTGATTTACTTTAATCAAGATCGAATTCGCAATACCTTTTTGTATTCCTTCTTGCAAAATACTAGGATTCGTTACAAACAAATCATCACCAACTAATTGAATTTTCTTTCCTAATTTATCTGTTAACTTTTTCCATCCTTCCCAATCTCTTTCACCTAAACCATCTTCAATCGAAATAATTGGATATTTTTCTACTAATTCTTCATACCAAGCGATCATTTCATCAGTTGTTTTACTACCACCTTGGCTTTTTACTAAATCATACATTTTTGTTTCTTTATTATAAAATTCACTAGCTGCAACATCCATAGCAATACAAATATCTTTTCCAGGAACATAACCTGCACTTTTTATAGCTTCCATAATACACTTTAAAGGTTCTTCGTTATCTTTTAGATTTGGTGCAAAACCACCTTCATCACCAACAGCAGTAACTTCTCCTCTATTTTTCAAAACGGTTTTTAAATGATGAAAAACTTCGCTTCCCATACGTACAGCTTCATGAATATTTTTAGCGCCTACTGGCATGATCATAAATTCTTGAAAATCAACTGAACTATCAGCATGACTCCCGCCATTTAATACATTCATCATCGGAACAGGTAAAACTTTAGCATTTGAACCTCCCAAATAACGATATAAAGGTAGTCCATAAAAGTCAGCCGCAGCATGTAAAACAGCCAAACTGATTCCTAAAATAGCATTTGCTCCATATTTAGATTTATCTTTAGTACCATCAGCTTCAATCAAAGCTTCATCGATCGCTGCTTGATCGGTAACATCCATTCCAATGACAACATCTTTTAAAATTGTATTTACATTTTCTACCGCTTGTAAAACTCCTTTTCCTAAATATCTTTTCGGATCATTATCTCGAAGTTCTAAAGCTTCTTTTTCTCCTGTCGAAGCGCCACTTGGAACAATCGCTCTTCCATAAGCTCCACTTTCAGTATAAACTTCTACTTCTACAGTAGGATTTCCTCTTGAATCAAGAACTTCTCGTCCATGCACTTCAATTATTCTAGACATATTTTCACTTTCCCTTCGGTATTATTTTATCATATTTTTAGCAAAGAAAAAAATTGAAGCAATTTCCTTCAACTTATTTCTTCTATTTTGACACATAATCTACACTTTAAAAAGAATCTTATATTCTTGATCAACTTTTTCATATATAGCAATTACGTTCTCTAAGTAAACAACAAAAACACGGTTAGAAACAGAATTAAGTTTTATTTTATTACCATTTAAAACTTTTCGATATGTTTCTTCATCTATAACTACTTTAGGATAATCAAAAATATCTTCAACAGTTTTTAAAGAGGTATCTATAGTAATATTTTCTAAATCTAAAGCCTCTTCAATCAAAAAACTTCCTTGTCTCAATCTTTTTAAGCTTTCCATCGTTGCATACTCTCCAAAAGAAGAGGCAATATCTTCAATCAGACTTCGAATGTATGTACCTTTAGAAACAGTAACTCGAAAAGTAACATGATTATCTTCTATATGTAAAACTTTTAAATTTTTCAAATAAACTTCTCTAGTAGGCAAAGAAACTTCTTTATTTTCTCTAGCATATTCATAAAGTTTTTTACCATTTACCTTAACAGCAGAATATTTAGGAACTTGTTGAACATAAGAAGAAGGAAAATTTTGAAAGGCTTTTAAAATCTCTTCTTGAGACACTTGAACCTTTTTCTTTTTTAAAATTTGGCCTGTAACATCTAACGTATCAGTTAAATATCCAAGACTCATCACCGCCTCATATTCCTTTTCTTCGCTAGTTAAAAGAGAAACCAACTTCGTATAAGAGCCAAGACAAATAACCAAGACACCTGTTGCAAGAGGATCTAGTGTTCCAGTATGTCCAACTTTTTTCGTTTTAAAAATTTGACATATCTTATTTACAACATCTCTACTTGTCACACCTTGAGGTTTATTAACTATTAAAATTCCATTTTTCATCTGGCGTTCCTTTCATCTAACAACTTATTTATTCTTTTCAAAGCCAAATTTGTTCGGACATAATTTTTCCATTCAGGTAAAAATTCTTTTTGATTTTTAGAAAGCAATACCTCTACTCGATCACCATTTTGCAAAACTGTATCTGGTGACACGATCAAATCATTAACTAAAAAACTCATATGTTGCAGTTCATAAACAGCACTTTTTAATAAAGCATAATCTAAAACTGTCGCCCCACGAGGAATAGAAACTAAAGCTCCATCTTTTCCATATACTAAAATTTGATCAGCAAATAAGTCGTTTTCTAAATTCTTTATAAAAAGTTCTGGTTTTTCATTTTGATTTGCTAAAACAAAACTTGTAAACTCCTGGCACATTTGATAAATATTTGATTTATACATTTCTGAAGTAAGGCCGTATGTAGCTACTTTATCCATACTCTCCGTACGAATGCGGAGCAAAATTTCTTCACCATTTTTAGCAAAAGTAGTCATGTGTAATGATTCATAACCATTTGGCTTTGGATTATCAATATAATTACTTAATTTTGTCTTAGTTGGAAAAAGCGAGGCAATTTTACCAGCAATTAAAAAGCAAGTTTCTTTTGAAAGTTCATCAGGAATAATAATTTTAATTCCTAAAAGACCATTTAATTGAAACAATTGAGGATTTTTTTGAACATGAGTAAAATGATAAATTTCATAAACATTTTTATAACGAACTTCAATGCGACTATGCAAACCAGAAGACTCTAAACTTCTTTGAATTTTACTGCCCATTTCTTCTAAAAAAGGATTATAAATTTCGATAATATCCTTTCTTGTTTTTAACGCTTTTTCATAATTTTCTTTATCTAAATATTGTAAAGACAAATCTTCCAATTCATTTTTAATTCGATAAGCGCCAATCATTTTAGCTAATGGAACATATATTGACAAAGTTTCATGAGCAATTTTTTGTTGCTTTAAAGGATTCATGTATTGTAAAGTTCGCATATTATGTAAACGATCAGCTAATTTTACTTTAATAATTCGGATATCTCTAGCACAACTAACAATAAGCTTTTTTATAGTTTCCAAATCAGCATTTTTATCTAATTTAGAAACGTTTGGAATTTTAGTGACACCATCGACAATGTAAGTAATTGTTTCACCAAAATCTTGTTCCATTCGTTCTTTAGTATAAGCTGTATCTTCAATTGTATCATGTAAAAGTCCTGCACAAACAGCTTCATAATCTTCATTTAAATCAACAAGTATTTGCGCAACTGCAAGAGGGTGAGTAAAAAAAGGTTCACCACTTTTTCTGCGAATTTTCGTTTGATCATGTAATCCCTTTGCCACACGATAAGCTTGACGAATTTTATTTAATTCATTTTCAGAAAATCTTTCTAAACCAGTTAGTTCCATCACTTTCACCTCCAAAAAGACAAAAAACAGGCTTATTACCTGTTTTAAGCCGAAAGAAGCGTTTGTCTAAAGAATAAATTTAAAAATATTTTCTTCATAAGACCACACTTCTTTCTTAATTGCTACAATGCTATCATTTTCCGTGTAAATTGTCAAATCTTTTTTAATTAATACGATTCATCGAAACAGAAGCTGAATATAAATCATTAGCTACAAGTTCGATATCTACGCCAGAAGTATTAAAGAATTTGAATTTCGAATTTGCTGGAGCACTAAAAATAGCATTACCACTTATAGTACCAGTTGCACAAGGAAAAACTTCATTATGTGTTGATGAATGAGCAATTAAAACATCAAAAGGTTCAACTTGATGAAATTCAATTCCTAATACTCTTGGACCACAACTTCCTGATTTATCTTTGTTACGGACATTGATCCACCAATGAATCATATATTCACCAGCAGTCGGAACATTAAATTCACCAGTCGTTGGATCATATGTAATTTCATTAAGTAAATTAGGAATATTAAATTTAACTGATTCTGTTGCTAAAATTGGTGAGTTACTTTCATCATGTACCATTGCAAATGAATTGAAATTTGTTCCAGCAGGTCCAGTTGCTCCTGTTGGTCCAGTTGCTCCCGTTGGTCCAGTAGGTCCAGTTGCTCCCGTTGGTCCGATTGCTCCTGTTGGTCCTGTTGATCCAGCTAACCCTTGAGGTCCAGTTGGGCCCATAGATCCTGTCATTCCCATAGCACCAGTTGGGCCTGTAGGTCCTGTTGGACCGATTGGTCCGGTTGCTCCTGTTGGACCAGGACAACATGGTCCTGTAGCGCCTCTAGGTCCTGTTGGGCCAGTCGGGCCAATTTTACAACGATCAACTAAGCAATCAACTACTTCGCAAAGACTATCGTTTTTACAATTATTTTCTTCCAATTTTTTTCTCTCCTTTCACTAATAGTTTTATTCGAAATTTGAAAAATTGACTGGACATTAACCCCAAGAAACAAAAAAAACATAGATTTTTCTATGCTTTTTCTTGTTCATGAATTTCAGAAAGGATTTTTTCAATCTTATTTCCATATTCAATAGACTCATCATAAATAAATTTAATTTTTGGCGTTTGTCTTAAATCCATTTT
>CALVMI010000074.1 GCA_944345045.1 uncultured Bacilli bacterium
ATAATGTGGGTAATAATAATTTATTAGAAAGACTACTTCTTCTCATCAAAGCTTCAACAGATGAAGAAAGAAGATCTATCGCGGAAGGAAGTGAAATGTTAATGGATGTTGTAACCCAAATTAGAAAGTTTTTATATGATGAAGAAACGAAAGAAATGAAGAATATTCAAGACAAATGGAAAGAAGAAGCCAGAGACGAAGGTTTAAAAGAAGGTCGTGAAGAGGGATTAAAACAAGGTCGCGAAAAAGGTCGTGAAAATGAAAAAGCCTTCATCATTAGAAACATGCAAAAACTAAATTATGATTTAAAAAGCATGGAACAAATAACTGGCTTAGATCAAAAATCCATTCAAAAATACTTAAACTGACTTATAAAAAGTCAGTTTATTTTTTTTATATAATACTTTTATAAAAATGAATCGTAAACAACGTATACTTTCCTACTTCACTTTGACAATTAATAGTAGCATTGCTTCGATCCAAAATACTTTTTGTTAAGTTAAGACCTATACCTATACTTTCTGAACTACTACTACTTTTGTAAAATCTTTCGAAAATATGTTTCAAATCTTTCTTTGAAATACCTTCACCATAATCTTTAATAGAAATCTCTACATACATAGGATTTTCTTTTACCAAAATATCTATAGAACCACCAATCTTAGAATGTTCACATGCATTTTTCAAAATGTTTAAAAATGCTTCTCCAAGCCAATTAAAATCTCCCAAAACAAACAAATTTTTAGAAACAGAAAGATTTATACTTATATTCTTAGAAGTAAGAAGTAAATCAAGTTGTTCTAAAACAGTTTCAAATAATTCAGTAAGAGAAACTGGCTCTTTTTTTAAAGGTGTCATTCCACTTTCTATTTGACTTACTTTTAAAAGCGTTGTTATTAAACTTTTCATATGTAAAAGAATTTGTTCTTGCTTTTTTAAAAAATCTTCTCTAGTCGCATCATCTAAATCAAAAGAAGACAAATTATCATTTAAAATAAGCAAACTAGTTAAAGGGGTCTTTAATTGATGCGAAATATCAGCTAATGTTTTAGAAAGTTCTTTTTTATCTTTGGTAGATGTTTCTAAAGCATTTTTAAGTCGGCTAGTCACCTTCATTAAATCATTTTGTAAAGTAGCCAAATCTCCATTTTGAAAATCTTTTAAATCTACCTTTATATCATTAGAAAGTAAAGAAAACAAATATGCATCAATTTTAGCAATCTCCTTTTTTCTTTTCCATTCACTTCTTAAAAGAAAGATAAAAATAAGAACAACTATAATTGCATAAAAAAGGAAAAAAAAGCTATAAAAAAGAACTCGCAAGGAAGAAACATTTTCTAAATATTCTAAAGATGATAAAGATGCCAAGCCATACTTTTCTAATATGGAAGTATTGCTATTTAAAGAAACGTTCATTAATGAATCAATAATTTCATGCTCTAGTTCCGGATGATTTTGAACAAGGCTCATGACAACAGAACTATTATTTAAAACAATTTCTCGTTTAACTTGATTAAACAAAAAAGAAACACCTATTAATCCTATTATCAAAAAAAGAAAAGCTAAGAGAAAAAAAAGTGTTAATTTCTTTTTCATGTTTCATCCCCTATCTTATAACCAACACCACGAACAGTCAAAATAATAGTTGGATGATTTGGATCATCTTCAATTTTTTCTCTTAATCTTTTAATATATACAGTTAACGTATTATCATTTACATATTCCTCATTGACATCCCATATATCCGCTAAAATTTTTTCTCTTGTAAAAACTACATTAGGATTCGTAACTAAAATAAGTAATATTTTATATTCCATACTTGTTAAAAAAATCTCTTGATGATTTTTAAACACTTTAGCGCTACTAGGATCAATTTCTAAATTTTGAATGATAATTTTTTGAGGAACCGAGACATTTTTTCTTCGCAAAACAGCTTTCATTCTACTAATAAGTTCACGTGTTCGAAATGGCTTGGTAATATAATCTTCCGCTCCCATATCAAGCCCCTGTACAATCGATACCTCCTCATCATTTGCCGTCAAAAAGATAACAGATACCGAAGGAGGAAACTTTTTTAGAACATCAAAGCCATACATATCTGGTAAATTAAGATCTAATAAAGCCAAATCATATGTGTCATCTATTTTTTCTAAGGCTTCCTTTCCCATCGAAACACATGTCACTAAAAATCCTTCTTGTTCTAGACAAAACTTTAATCCCATTAAAATAGAAACATCATCTTCCACTAATAAAACTTTTGCTTTCATAAGTACCTCACTCGTCAAAATTATAGCATAAATAAAGAAAAAAGAAATGACGATTTTGTCATTTCACATGCATAATATATTCTTTCCCACGTATATTTATAATTAAATCAATAGTCGAAGCATTTTGGATATTTTTCGGAAGTTCAAAAATCCAATAATCAGATAATTCACGTGGCGTTACTTCTGATACTTCGGACGTATAAGTAGTGTCACCCACTACATAACGAACTTTTAAAAAATCAGAAACAAAGCTACCTGATCCTCGTCTTACTGAGTAATACGTTGAATAGGTATCCATTTGAAACATTCTCTCTAAAATAAGCAAATTAGAAGTTGTAGAAGAAGTAACTTTATTTTGCAAAGTTTGACAATAATTATATGTACAACTTTCATAACTATATTCATAAGAACTACTAATTTGATAATCTTTAATTTGAATCTGCGTTAAACCTACAGCCGTTCCAGATAAATCAAGTATTTTATTATAATCGATTTCTCGTACTACTTCAGAAGAAGATGTCGTTTCATAATTCAAATTTACAGTGCGATAAATTGGGGTAACACTACCAATTTCTAAAGTTAAAGAATCAAGAATTTTTAAAGTCATATCCTGATCTATTAATCCTGGATCTATTTCATAAACTAACACATAAGTTCCTTCTTCACCAGGAGCAATAGAAGTATTTCGTGCATAAGGGAGGCCTAGATCTGGAAATTGACTAGAGCGATCTAATGTCGGTGAAATCATCCGTCCACCTACTGAAATTTGAAAATTTTCATAATCTAATGTACTTGCTGTCGTTCGACTATTATTATGAATTAAAACAGCAAGAGCCAAATAATACGTTGCATACTCATCGCCACCCAAATCAAGTTTGGTTAATATAGAATCTTCAACACTAACTGACAAATTATTATGAGTTACTCTTTGCGTTTCCCGATATACTCGGTTGTATACTCCAAAATTCAAATAAAGAAGCGTTCCAAGTAATACAACTATGATTCCTCCTAAAATACCAAATGCCACTTTATTTTCCAAAACATAATATCGAAACTCCCGAAAAAATCTACGAATCGTTCTTTTATATTTATAAGCATCCTTACCAAAAACAAGTTCAAATTCTTCGCTATCAATATCACTAATTTCTAACTCTTTAGCATCTTCATCAAAATTAAATTTTTTTAAATCAAATCCTATTCCTCTTAAAAAAGTATAACCGATAAAGAAAAATTGCGGTAACCAAACAATAAAAGAAAGATCTCTATATATTCGAACTGTCTGAGCTTCCAAAGCAACATCTTCAATTTGATTTAAAATGCTATGACAAAAAGTGATCAAAACAAAAAGAAGAATATAATAAAAGAGGAAAAACAAATAATATCTTGTATCTTTTTTCTTTTGTCGCATCAAAAAGAAAATGGTCAAAACCAAAAGTAAAACAAGCAAAATCGCCAAATACATAAAATAATTAATATATGTTCCAGCCAAATTAATCTCGCTAGTATAATAATTAGCACTTACATAAGAATTCAAAAAATTTGCAATTGCACCTGTTCTAATAAGAAGATAAACAAGAGGAATACAAATAAGCAAATGAATCAACTTAAAATGCCGAATTAAAAATGCATAAGGCTTTTTTAAAACCATTTATATTCCCTCCCATTCTTTATATTAATGATATCACAAAGAACTCTACTTTAAAAGCAAAAAAAATATGAGATTTCTCTCATACTTAACGTGGGTTAACCAAAACTTGTCCTTCGGCTAAATACACAATACCATTATTTTTAATAAGTTCAGAACTAGGAATTTTAAACATACTAGCTACCATATCTACTGTATCACCATCTTTAGTAATATAGTAGCTATAGCCATTTTTTGGAATTAAAATTTCTTGATTCGGATAGATATAATCATCCATAGATAAGCCATTTAAACCAGCGAGTAATTCTGGATTTATGTTGTAGCGCCTTCCAATTCCATATAAAGAATCTCCTTTAGAAACAGTATAATACTCAAAATAATTTTGATTGTTTTTTGGAACAATAGTTTTTTTGGTATCTCGATTAAACAATGGGTTAAACATATTTATCACTTCCTAGTATAAAATATGAAAAGAGAAAAAAAATGTCACTTTAATAAATAAAGACGACATTTGTAAAATTAAAATTCCATTCAAAATATTTCATCAAAAATATTTCTCCATAATCTAAGGAATAGGCATATAAAGAATCATCTACTAAATAGTATACCCAGTCCATATCATAAGAAACAATAGACTTAGGTGAATTATAAAGTAATTGAATCGAATAATCTTTATAAGTATATTTAAGACCATCTTGTATTTGATAAGTAATAGGTAAAACGCCTTGAAAACTATTATCTTGATACATTAAACGATTCATCGAAACATCAACAAAGCCATTTTGATATGTAATACCACCTTCAGAAGTACTCACCTTTGTCATCTGTCTATTTGAAACATCAATTTGCCATTCAACACTTTCATGACGATCAACTAAATACAAAGAATCTTCATAAACCCCTAAAACAATACTATCAAAATAAATAGAATTAGGCATACTCCAAGTTTCTACTTCACCAGTTTTCATATTAAGAAGATAGGCCTTTTGAAAATAATAATTAGCTTCATAATCTGGAATAAATAAATAATCTCCAACTTTTGTAAGTAAATTTGGTGTATAAATATCTTTTTGAAATAAAGTAATTTCTTCTTGTGTATCAGCATTTATACGATAAAAACCCCGATAATTCCAAACATAAAAAGTATGATAAAGCGTATTTGAAATCGAAATATTATTATATGTCATATCTACACTTTGACCAAAAGCTTCATCGGAAATACCAATTTGTTCCTTCATTTCTTGAGAAACCAAATGAAAAGAAACTTGTTCTTCATTCGCTAAACAAAGAGGCATAAAACGAATTTTTTGACTACTTAAAACTACACAACTTTCCGTATCTGTCGTAAATTCTTCAACTTGATAAATTAAATGATCAGAGAAAAAATGACGATCAAATAAAACCGTAAAATATTCACGATCCTCTTTTTTCAAAAGAAATGAATAAGAGTTTTCTTCTGTAGAATATGTTTCTTCAATTTGAAAATCATTTTCGGTATAAGTAATTGTATAATCTTCTTTTCGGAAAATCCAATACAACAGAAAACCAATCAATACTAAAAAGCAAAGAAAAGCAATAAAACGTCTTCTCTTTTTAATTTTCTTCATCTTACTTTGAACCATATTTCTTCTTTTCTTCCATCATAAAACTAGAAATGACTGTCTCTAATTCTATCAACGCATCTTTTGACAAATTAGAAATGACAACCCTCTCTTTTACAGTATCGATAATAATTCGTCCCCATAAAATTCCTTGTGTTACTTTCATATCATTATATAAATCCGGAGTAATACTACTTAATGCATATCCAAATAAAACTCTTTTTTGGCCAATAAGTAATCTTTTATCCGTAATAGCAACCGCACAAGTTTGAAAAATATCTAATGGACTTTCGTTTTTTTGACCAACAAAAGCATAGGTCACTGTCTCATCAGGATTTACATGTTCATCGATTACTTTAGAATTTTGAAATATACGCCATGCAACTGTTGAAGGAAATTTCTTCTTAAATTCTTTAGCTAATTCATAACAACTCACGAAATACCACATCCCTAAAATCATTATAATATTTCTTATCAAAAAATACAAATAAAAAAGAAACAGACTACTCTGCTTCTTTGGTATTACCAGTCCAAGTCCATCCTTCTAAATCTTTATTTTTACTCCAAATTGTTTCAGTTCGTGAAGTTTCGGTATCATTTTCAGTAGCTAAAATACGATCCGTTACATTAGTTTTGACACAATTACTTCCTGAAACATCATAACCAATAGGACAAGAATATCCTCTAAAAGTCGTTGATCCAGAAACAATACAACGAGTTCCTTCTAAAGTAGCACTAGATTTAGAGCAATAATAATAACTATCCGTTGTAGTTTTTTTATAACATGTTGTAGATTCACCACTTCCTCGTTTAGTATAACCGTCAGGACAACTATATGTCACTTCCTCTTGTACTAAAGTAGGCGAAGCAGTTCTAACACATTTGCCATCACTCGTTAAATCATAGCCAGAAGAACAATAAGCGGTTTGACTTGTACTTGACGTCGCTTTTTCATACTTATAACAAGTCGTATTAGCTCCACTTCCTCGTTTGCTATAACCAGATGGACAACTGTATGTACCATTTGTCTCTTTATAACGAGCCTCTTCATACGTATAACATTCACTTTGATCACTAGATAAATGATAATCAGAACCTGTGCAGTATCTTTCTTCATAACTTTCTTCATAATGACGACAAGTACTTCCCTTTAACTCATCTCCATCATCACAAGTTCTTACATATTTGCGAACATAACGATTATAACGAATCTTACCATTATCTAAATAAGCATCAACTTCAAAAATCCGATTGTCATTTTCTAATCTACTAATATCATAATTTTCTGAATAAGTAACTTTGCCATCAAATAACCAATCACTTAATTCTTGATAAGCAGTATATGTAGTATAGCAGGCATTCAAATCAGAATCTTTATTTCCAGTAAGGCAACGAACAGAATATTCTTTCGTTACATAACATGAATCATTACCTACCAAAGTTCCTCTTCGACAATAAGGTCTTTCATCTGAATAACTTGGTGATGTAGTATATAAACAACGACTACCAGAAGGAGTAGCCCCATTAGGACAAGAATAAGTTGTACGAGTTCGGTATCTTACTGTTCCTTCTTTCACACACAAATTTCCTTGTAAAGTATAACCAGATGGACACTTATAAGAAGAAGGTGTAGTTGTTACAATAGGATCTACATACTCATACTCGTATCCACTTGGTTTATAACGAGCAGCTGTATTTTTTTCAGGAATCACACGGTAAACAGGTTTCCCGGCTATTACGTTCGTTGTATCATAACGAATACAATATCTTCCAGACAAAGTATAGCCAGATGGACAAGAATACTCTTCAGTTTCTGTTACTGTACGCGTAAGTTCATAAAGCAAAGTTGCATCAGAACTATCTTCATAAGTAAGTGGATAAGTAGCCATTTCACTCTCGCCACCACAAGATAAATAAACAACCAAATCATATAAATTCGAATCCGTTTTCACTAAGGATACATAACTATATTCTTTGCTACATACATTGTCATCTTTATCTTTTAATTCATCAATCAAACTTGCCTCTTCCATATCCCCAAGAGTCATAATTACTTCTTCATTTACACTAGCAGGTCTACGTGTTTCCACCTCATAATAAGAAGTAGCAACTTCCTTCATAGACTCCATATTATCAGCAAAAGTTCTAGCTTCTCCACTATTACGAACTTTAGTAACAATAAAAATAACTACAAACGCAACAAGCAAAAACATTCCAAATCGAATCAAAACCGAAACATAATCAGCCTTAAAAGATAAAATTTTAATTGTTTTCTTTTCAGCTTTTTCTTTTACAGGCTTTTCTTTCTTATTTTTCACATCCTTAAAAAATTTTTTTTCATGTGTTACTTTCGTCTTTTTAGTTTTTTTCTTAGGTTCGTTCTCTTCGTACATAAAGATTCCCCCTCATCACTTCTTATAAATTAATATTTATTAATGCTATGATATCGCATAAAATTTGATATTGCAAGCGTTTTATGTTATAATGGCCCCACGGGGCAGTTTTTGGTTTCGACAGCAATTACTTAGTAAGATGGCAAGTAGTAGGCATACTTAAAATGCACAAATTAAAATTAAATGACGAAGACTATTCGTTTGCTTCTTTTGCTCCAGTAGCAGCCTAATTTAAGGTATAAGAAGGCTTTTATTCATCTTTTCTTATAGGATGTCTAAGAGTTCATACATATAAGATATATAAAATTATTTTCCTTAGATAATTTTACGAATGAAAATAAGGATCGTATACTTATTTGGTGTGTTGGATCCATAAAGTATATTAAACCAAATTCCAACTAAACTTGTAGAAATTTTACCAAAGGATTGACTGGACAGGAGTTCAAATCTCCTCTGCTCCACCATAAGAATTTAATCTGAACAGTTCAGAAACTCTATAGATAGAACTTGAAAAAGTTCTTTTTTTATAAAAAAAACACTTAATCTAAACAATCAAGTATTTTTTCTTATTAAATATAGGATACAATCTGAGATAAATCTTTTCTTTTATGATGTCCAGGACTTTCTGGGCAATCTGAAGCTCGATACCCTAAGAAAAGAAAACAAATTGGTTCTATGTTTTCGTCTAAGGCAAAAACTTCCTTTGTTTTATCGGTATCGAACCACCGAACCCATAAACTATCGACACCCAAATTTGTTGCTTCAAGCATCATATGGGTTGCTACAATTGTTGCATCCATTTCATAAGAACCATATCCATTCATTTGCCAACAAGCGGTTTTATCAGCACAAACTAAAAGACCTACCGGCGAGCCATAACGACATCTTGTCACTTGATCTATTTTAGAAATACCCTCCTCGCTTTGAATTACATAAATCTTTTGAGGTTGCATATTTCTTGCCGTCGGAGCCACGTTACCAGCTTCTAAAATTTTCTCTAAAATATCTTTTGCAAGTTCTTTATTTTGAAACTTTCTAGTCGAACATCTTTTTCTAATTAATTCATCAAAATTCATTTTTTATCACTCTCCTATAATTATCTTACCATAAAATTTGCAAAATTTGTCGAACACTTTTTGTAATAAAAAAAAGGAAATTCAACTTTTTTCTTGTAAGTAATAGTAGAAGGAGAAAAAAGATAAAAATGAAAAAGAAAATTTTATTCGGATTGTTCTTATTTTTCTTAGGAATAATCCAATCAAAGGCTACAACTGTAACCGATCAATTTGAATCCACTTTTATTGGATCATATCATTATGTCGATGAGAATGGTAAATTTGGTGACTTCGAGCACTTCACAAGAAAAGACGATGGCCAAATTGCCTACTGTATCGAACCAGGAGTATCAAGAAGTAATGAAGACTACAAAGGATACTCTGATCTAACTAACGAAGAACTTGCAAGCAAAGTAGGACTAACAACCGAACAACTAGAACAAATTAGCATAATTTCTTACTATGGATATGGATACGCTGATCACTTAAGTAATGAATGGATTGTAACAACTCAAGCCAAAATATGGGAGGTACTAGGAAGAAACTTCGAATGGACAAGTCGTAATAACAAAGAAAATCCATGGCAATATGTAATTGAAAGACCAGCCATTATCACAACTCTAACAAATGAATTAGAAGCCTTAATTGCTAAGCACTCAACTAAACCAAGTTTTGATAAAAAATCCATAACAATTCCATATGGTGAGCCATTCATTCTGAAAGATGAAAACGGCGTATTAAATGAATATGAACTAAGTGCCATGACAAATACCCATGCCAAAATAGAAGGCAACAACTTAATTATTACCCCTCATAATAGTACAAGTAAAGGTAGCATTGCTCTTCGAAAAAAAAGTACAAACTATCGCCAAAACTTTATTGTATATCATCATGATACTGGTCAAGACATTTTTGTTACCGGTAATCTTCCCGATATAGTCACATCACTAAACTACACTACTAAAACAGGAAAAGTGACAATTAAAAAAGTAGATAAAGATACAAATTCTTGTACTCCAAGTGGCCAAGCATCTCTAGAAAATGCCCAATACGGATTGTATAAAGAAAATGGAAGTCTAGTAAAAACAGTAACCTTAAATAATTGTACGGCGACCATTACAAATCTCTCTGTAGGAAAATACTACATAGAAGAAACAAAAGCCCCGACTGGTTATAAACTAGACAAAACAAAATACTACTTCGAAATTAATGCCGAAAATGTCTCATCTACAAATACCATCAATGTGAAAGATGAAGTTTATAAAACTACTGTCGAATTAGATAAGCAATATCTAACAGAAGAAGGACTTAAGCCAGAAGCAAATACAACTTTTGAAATAGTAGAATATGATACTCAAAAAGTTTTATATACTTTAAAAACTGATGAAGAAGGAAAAATTAAAATCACTCTTCCCTATGGAAAATATATCATTAAACAAATTACAAGTTTAGATAATTATCATTTAAGCGAAGAAATAATAATTACTGTTGATGAAACAAGTAAAGAAACAACCACCATTTCTTTAATCAATTATCCCTATACTTCTAAATTAAAAGTGATTAAAAAAGATGCTAACACTAATGAAGCAATTAAAATGGCCAACATTTCTTTTAAAATCTACGATCTAGAAAAGAAAAAATATGTTTGTCAAACTTCAGACTGTCTTTTTAAAACTGATGAAAATGGGGAATTTATCACGGATTTTTTATTTCCTTCAACTTATCGTTTAGAAGAAGTAAAAGCAAATATTCCGGGCTACCTTTGGAACGAAGAAACAATCGATTTTACTGTTGATAAAAATTCAGAAGAAATCATTACAATCAACTTTTTTAATAAACCAGTAAAGGGCTCAATCATTTTATCAAAAACAGATGAAGAAAAAGTTCCTTTAGAAAATGTTGTATTTGCCCTATATGCCAAAGAAGATATCATAGAAAATGGTAAAGTAATCTATCACAATAACGAAAAAATTGAAACGTTTTTTACAGATAAAAATGGAAAAATAGAAATAAACAATCTTCCATTAGGAAAATATTATCTAATAGAAACAAATGCTTTAGAAGGATACATTCCATTAGAAAAACCAATTGATATAGAATTAATTCAAGAAGATTCATTTACTCCAGTCATCAAAAAAGAAATAAATATCATAAATAAAAAAATGATCAAAGGAACAATTATCATCCAAAAAACAGATAACTATCAAAATCCCTTACAAGATATTATTTTTACCCTCTATGCTCAAGAAGATATTATAGAAAATGGCAAAATAATTTATCAAAAAAATGAAGAAATCGGAAGTTATGCTACAGATACAAATGGAAAAATAGAAATAACAAACTTACCGTTAGGCAAATACTACCTAATAGAAACAAATTTATTTTCTAACTATATTCCTCTAACTGAAGCAATAAATGTTAGTATTACAGCTACATCACCAAAAGACACCATAATAACAAAAGAAATAACGGTTATAAATGAAATTTATGAAGTTCCAAAAACCTATCAAGATGCCAATCTTATTCCTACTATTTATATAATAGATAATGAAAAAAAGAAAAATCCTATTTATTCTCATACTTATAATAAGTTTTAGTATATTTTTTCCCAAAAATAATCAAGTAGGAATAATAAACACTACAATGCCCTATATTACTAATAACATCCCATTAATTATTAATGAAAAAGTAACGAATTCTAAAGAACAATATGAAGGAATTTTAAAAATTTCTAAAATTCATTTATCCCAAGAATATTATCCGCAAAATTCTTCTTTAAACGATGTAAATAAAGGAATAGAACAATTAACAAATTGCAAACCAAATGAAGACTGTATGATTCTCTTAGCTTCACACTCTGGTACAAGTTCCATTTCTTATTTTAAAAATTTAGAAAAGTTAAAAGTAATGGATCAAGCTAAAATAATATATCAAGGAGAAACCTACACATATGTTTTACAAAAAATTAGTTACCAAGAAAAAACAGGTTTTATTACAATTCCTAAAAATACATACGATTTAGTTCTAACAACATGTAATACGACAAATCAAAATATTCAAAACATTTATTTATTCAAAAAAATATAAATAAATGTTTTTATTTGCTTCAAAAAAAATTGTAATAAATCAAAGAATTTATGATATAATGAATATATGAAAAGGAAATACTTAACTGTCGCATGTTGAGTACTTACCTTATATTTTAAGTGAAGTACTTAATTCAAAACGAATTGAGTACTATTTTTTTACTAAAATTATCAATAAAGATAAAATCAATAACAGATTAGTCAAGAGTAAAAAGGTGATTAGTAAATCCTTTTTCTTCATTAACTTCTCTTCTCTCCTTTCAAAAAGAAGATAAGTACTCATGTATTACGTATTCCTTTAAGTCAAATATAACATATGGCTTCTATAATTGCAAATAGCAAAATTTTGTACTAAACAAAAAAAATTATGATATAATAAATATATGAAAAGGGAATACTTAACTTTCGCTGGTTGAGTACTTACCTTAATGGTTGAAAGTACTTAATTCATCACGAATTGAGTACTATTTTTTTATTAAGATTATCAATAAAGATAAAATCAATAACAGATTAGTTAAGAGTAAAAAGGTGATTAGTAAATCCTTTTTCTTCATCAACTTCTCTTCTCTCCTTTCGATAAGAAGATAAGTACTCATGTGTTATGTATTCCCTTAAGCCAAATATAACATATACCTTCTATAATTGCAAATAGCAAAATTTTGCACTAAACAAAAAAATTATGATATAATAAATATATAAAAAGGGAATACTTAACTTTCGCAGGTTGAGTACTTACCCAAAAGTATGTAAGTACTTAATTCATCACGAATTGAGTACTATTTTTTTACTAAAATTATCAATAAAGATAAAATCAATAACAGATTAGTCAAGAGTAAAAAGGTGATTAGTAAATCCTTTTTCTTCATTAACTTCTCTTCTCTCCTTTCA
>CALVMI010000075.1 GCA_944345045.1 uncultured Bacilli bacterium
ATAACTATAGCATTTATCTAAATGATATTCCTCAAAAATCTTATTTGTTTGCTGAGCAATATTTAATGGAACAACATTAGGCAACTGCATTTCATCTCCGATAACAACACTATATTTAGCTGAAGAAAGCGCAAGAGTGCCAGTTACCACATCAATTTGACTAGCCTCATCCATAATAATATAATCAAATTTAAAATCACTTGGAAAAGTATTACGTGAAGAATACGTAGTGCTTAAAATAACTGGATAATCTTTTAAAAAAGCATCACGATTTCTAAAAATATCTGAAATTGTATATTTTGTTCTACAAGCTTGATATTTTATAGACAAATACTTTTTTAAATAATCCATAGAAAATTTAATAAAAACTTCCTCTTGATTTTTATATAAATTAACAAATTCTTTCTTCTCTTCTATTTGTTTATCTAATTGCTTTAAATCTGATGTATAAACTAAGTTTTGAATAGATTTTAAAATAACATTATAATCGCAAGAAAAAAACTTGAAATTTCCCGTTCTATATAAAAACACATATTTGCATTTATTCCATATAGATAATCTATCCATACTTATCAATTCATTCCATAACAATTTGATTTTGTCAGAATGATATCTTTGTAATTCAACTAATTCCACATTCTGGCTTTTAACTAATTCCATGAAATATTTATACTCTAATTCTAATTCGTTCTTTCTTTGAATCAATACTGCCAATTCTTTTCTGGCAGTATATACTTCTCTTACAATTTGATTAGTTTGCTTCAAGATCGTAGTAATTTGTTCCAAATTCATATTTGCAGCTTCACCAAAACTAGGAATTTCACAATTTTGTTGTTCAATAAATAACTCTTTATTTTGTTTTCTACCTAACAAAGCCGCGAAAAAATCTAGATGATACTTTTCTAATTTTTCCATAATATTTTCAATTGCTGTATTATTATTAGAGACAACCTGACAATTCATATTTCTAATCAGAATATTAGCAATTATGTTTAATATAGTTTGAGTTTTTCCCGTTCCAGGTGGACCTTCAATAACACTAATTTTATTATATACAGCATTTTCAACAGCTTCATATTGGCTTGAATTACATCCAAAAGGAAAAATCAAAATATCTACTTTATTTTCTTTAATAAGTTCGTTTGATAATTTTAAATAATTAGCAAGCGCTACATTTAAATTATCAAGCTTAATTTTTTCCATTTGTTCACGTAATATTTTTTTGCCATTTTCTGTACTTACAGATGTTATTTCAGAAACTTTCTTCATATAATTAATAACATTATAACAATCTTTACTAATTTTTTTTAACTGTAAAAAAGTATAATCTTCAAACCGAGAATTATAAAATATCACATGATAATAAAAATAATTGTTAGATTTAAATTCATAAATTTCTTTAATATTTTGAAGCAACTCTCCGTTCAAATAAAAATAATAGTCAGATACGTTTAATGGTATAGAATCTCTAATAAATTGAACTCTGTTTCTAGAAAAAGAATAAAATTTATCGGAATGTTTATATTTGATTACGAATACATTCTTTGCTTCATCATAATGACAATAAGAAATATTATGAGTTACAATTTGGTTATCAATAACAATCATTTCTTTTTTCAAATCCATAGAAAAGACAACTCCAAACTTTTTATCTTGTATTTTGTATTATAAAACACAAATTTTCAGTAAATCAATAAATGATAATAACAATAAATCCAATTATATATCTGAATCTAAAATCATAATATCACACTTTTTTTGTTTTTTCTATCAACATTTAGTACCATACAAAAAAGTGCATTTTTCCTGCACTTAACCATTGACTCAAACAACGTATTTATCTTTTCAATAGAAATATCATTTAAAAATCACTTTTAATATTACTTATCAAACATGCTTATCTTTCAAATTGACTTTTCTTATTATAAAGAAGCTTTAATGTAACCTCGTCCCTTTTTCCTTCATAAAACTTTTCTAAAACTTCTTGAAATACAGGAATAAAAGAATCAACTAAAAAAAAAAGAGTCATGGAAGATTGCAATTTAAAGCAATCTGGATACCCAAAAATGTCAATAATGTTTTCGTCTACCTTCAATAACGCATTAGATATTTCAAGTAATCGACTTCTTAACAATTCATGTTGCATATAAGCTTGTGCTTCTTCCAGCCCAGAAATTCCATAATAATTTGCATAATAACTAGATCCTAATCCTACAAGTTGCGGAAAAATAAACCACAGCCAATGCGTTTTTTTCTGTCCATTTTGAATTTCTTTTAATGCAGTATCATAAGTATTTTCTTGAGCCTTTACAAATCTTTCTAAATCAAACATAATCTACCTTCTTTATTTATATTGTATTATAAAAAACGGTTATTTTAAAGATTTTTTCGTTTCTATTTTTAGTGGGCGATAAGTATCATCTTTTAAAAATATAAGATAAAAATCGATTCCTTGTAGTGTATGTTAGCTCTAATAGGGAGAGATTACAAGTTATTTTCTTCAATTCGCAAAATTTGAAATAAACCACCAATTCCTATATAATTGAAATAGAGAATAAGGAATACGGTGGTTTTAAAATGATAAGAACATTAAACAAGGAAAAAGTAATAAAGATACTAACAGAAGAAGAATATGAGTATATGAATGCATTTAATATCATTCCCAATTTATCGGATAAAGTTTTAGATTACGCAGAAAAAAATTATGAAATTATTGAAATGACTTCTCAATATTTAGAAGAAAAAAGAAAACAAAATAGCAATTTAAGTATTCCTTTGTTTGTCCTAGCAGGGGTTCAAGCAAGAATGAAGCGACTATTTGCTATCAGCGAACTTCCTCTTGCAATCACAAGTCAAGAAATCATTGAAAAATTAGGAATCAATATAGAGTATCATTTAGAAGAAAGTCTCTTAAAAGAATCGAATATTCGAGCATTTTTAGGACGATATAAACAAGAAAAAGATAAGCCACTAGAGTTTCAAAACGAATTTATAAAAAGCTTTAATCAAATCAATAAAGAACTTTTAAAAAAAGCTAAACTTACTTCAGATATCCATGTACTCGATTGTACCATTTGTGATGTAAATTTCAATAATGAAAATTATGAAGGAAGTACGATAACATATAAAGGAGGAGAAAAATTAAGAGGATATAAACTGGGAGTCTTAAGAGGCTTTGGACCTAATTCAGGATTTATAGAAGAAATCGTGATGAATACAGCAAAGCCCCATGATTTAAAGATGAGTAAAGATATGATTTTGAAGTCTGAATATTTAAAACCAGGAGATGATTTAATAGAAGACCGAGGTTTTTTAGATATTAAAATGATAAGAAAATTATTTAAAAAAGGTGTCAATGTTACAATTCCTGCCAAGAAGAATATGGAAATCCATACAGCAGCAGTCACAGAAGCTGTTTCTAAAAATGAATGGAAAAAGCATCCAAATACTAAAAGAAAAGGACAAGATATTACTCTTGTATCAAATCTAGAAATGTTCTGGTTGGACGAGAAAGACAAAGAGAAAAAACCAGAAAATATTCATTTAGAGTATTCTATGCATGCAGCTGTCATTCGTTTTGAAAAGAAGTTGAATCAGTCCATATTAACAGATGCAGAAATTTTAGAAGAAGATGAAAAATATGCTTATGCAGTCATTTTGACTACGCATCCAACAAGAAGTGCAGAAGAAATCATAAAATTGTATGAACTTCGTCCAGAAATAGAAGAAGATTTTAGACAACTAAAAGATTTTTGGGGATTAACAGAATATCGAAGTACACAATATCATATTATTAGTTTTGTCATTATGGTATCTTTGTTGGGATATAATCTATATCAATTATACAAAGAATCAGAAGAAGGAAAAGACTACATTGGTAAAAGTTTTATTGTAGAACAAAGACACGGGTTATATGTTGTGAAAAATGTCAGAACTGCTATTATTATCGATAATTATTTTGCTATATTTTGGCAAGACGAACTTCTTGATTTATATGTGGAATTATCAAAAGAAAATAGAGAACGATTAAAGCAACTGCTCATTCTCTAGGTTTCTTATGCTCTTTGACTAATTAGTTTCTCTTATTTTAAATTTTGCGAATTGAAGGAAATTGAATATAAGGGAATTGTAAAAAGAGGATAATTGTGCTATTATGTATATGAATGAAGGAAACTTCATAAAATAAAAAAGGAACACTTAATTTCGCATGTTGAGTGTTGCCAAAAGAATTTTTTGGTTTCCACCTAAATCATTACTGAGTTAGGTGGATTTCTTTTATATTAAAGTTATAAAAAGCAATAATAATAAAAAGAAAATGATAATAATTAAAGAAGTGATTAATAAATCTTTCTTTCTCATATTATCGCCTCCCTTCACAAAGAAGATCGGCACCACCCAACTTATTAAGTGTTCGCCTGCATTATAACGAGAAGCTACACAAAAAACAATAGAAAGAATGAAAATGTAACAAAATTGTTACAAGAAATTGAATATAAGGGAATTGTAAAAAGAGGAGAATTGTGATATCATGAATACAGATGAAGGAAACTTCATAAAATAAAAAAGGAACACTTAATTTCGC
>CALVMI010000076.1 GCA_944345045.1 uncultured Bacilli bacterium
GTAATAACTCTTGTTGTTTTTCTTTAGAAAGTTTTTGATAATTAAAACAAGAAGCTTGGGTAATTGCTCCGCCTAATCCTAACCATTGTTGCTTTTTTATAGAAGGTTCAAGCCAGACTAAACTCCATTCCCAAAAGCAATCAGGTATGCGCATAGGAGCTTCTGTTTCTTCAAAATACTTTTGATTTAAAATGTCAGTTACAATCTTTTTCATTAGTTAATTCAATTACCTTTTTTAAAACATCTCCATATTTTTCTAAAGCCGTTTCTCCTTCATTTACTAGAAATTCTTGAAAATCAATTTCTCGTTCAATAATTTCATTACTTAAAGTAATTTCTTGTCCTTTAATGGTTCCGGTTTCTTTTTGGAATAATTCTAATACATCTTTTGCTTTAACTAAAACTAAGCCTGAAACTTCTTCTGGATCCATTTTAAAATTGTGATAATCTCCTTCATATAAATCAACATAAACATTCGCGAATGCTCGATCTTTAAAAATACTACCATCTTCTTTTACTCGGTCCATTTTAAAAGGAACTACAGCAACAAAAGTTGCATCACTCGCATCTAAAGTTAAACCAATTTCTTCTTTGATTTCTCTTTGAAAAGCTTCGGTTATACTTTCCCCAGCGCTTACATGACCGGATGATGTGGTATATAAAGTTCCCCTGTCACTTCTTTTTTGGAAAAAAACTTTTCCACTTTTATCATATAACCAACAATGGACGGTTTTATGCCAAAGTCCTTTTGAATGAACTATGCTTCTTTCTTCTGTTCCAATAAACTCTCCATTTTCATCATAAATATCCAATTTTTCCATAGTTTTACTCTCCTTTTCTTATAAATCTTTTAAACAAAATATTGCATATAAAGGTACTGATTTAATTTTCTTTTCTTTATCGTATCCGAAATTTTTTGTCGATAAACGAATGCTTTTCTTAGGTTGATATTTATCTATATATACGTTCAAACTTTTTGATTGGCCATTATCGGCAGCTTTTACTTCTACAGGAATAATTCCTTTTTAATTTTACGCCTAAAAGTGAACCTGCACATATGATGTTCATTTTTGGATGACGCTCGCAGAAAAATTTTAGATCTGCAATCATTTTTTCTGATTCTTGAATTTCATCAATAAAAAGAATTGAATCTTCGGCTTCTAGGTCAAAATCTAAAAGAATTTTTAATTTTTGATATTTTTCCTCTGCTGAAACATCTGATTGATAAATTTCTAATATATCGCTTCTTTCGAATAGATTTATCATAAAATAATTTTTGTAATTTTCACGAGCAAATTTATCAATTATATAAGTTTTTCCTACTTGCCTTGCTCCTAAAATCATCAATGGTTTTGGGAACCTTTTTCTTTCCACTTTAATAAATCTTCATATATTTCTCTTTGCATGTTGACCTCCTTACTATAAAGTTAATGCTTTTTTGACAAAAAATCAAGAAATTTCACCTTTTTCTAACGACTTTTTGTCTAAAATTTCACCTTTTTCTAATGACTTTCTTTTTGAGAGACAATTTATTTATTTTTTTATAATAGAAATAAATTTGCAATGGATTGCATTTTTTAATCAAAATAATCAAAAATTTGCAGTCTATATCATAAATGACTAAATTTTTTTGATAAAAAAATACTGAAGTTTTATTCTTCAGTATTTTCATTATTTATCTCTTCTTTTTGAGAAGATACATCATCACCATTTTCATCCATTAAAGATTCTTCTAGAACCTCACTTGCATCATCATCCATGAATTGTTTTTGAAGTTCTAGTTCAATATCGCTATACTGGCGAGCTCCTGTACCAGCAGGAATTAATTTACCAATAATAACGTTTTCTTTTAAACCACGTAAGTAGTCAACTGAACCTTTAATAGCAGCATCGGTAAGAACTCTAGTTGTTTCTTGGAAAGATGCAGCAGATAAGAACGAGTCTGTTTGTAAAGAACTCTTTGTGATACCAAGCATGATTGGTCTACCTTTAGCTGGAACTTTTCCGGCTAAGATTACTGGTTTATTTGCTTCAGTAAATTCATGCATTGAAACACTTAGACCTTCTACTAAATCTGTATCTCCTGAATCAACAATTCTTACTTTATTAATCATTCTCTTAACGATGATTTCAACGTGTTTATCGTTAATATCAACACCTTGTAGTTTATATACCATTTGAATTTCTTTTAAAATATATTCTTGAGCGGTAATTGGATCTGTAACTGCAAGCAATTCTTTTGGTGAAATAACACCTTCAGTTAATTTATCACCAGCATTTACAACATCTTTTTCATGAACACGTAATTTCATATTATAATTTGTAACATGTTCTCTTGCTTCAACATCGTTTTCGACAACAATACGATATTTGCCATTTTCTTCTTTAATTGAAGTAACTTTACCACTAATTTCAGAAATCGTTGCTTTTCCTTTTGGATTTCTTGCTTCAAATAACTCTTCAACACGAGGAAGACCTTGGGTGATATCATCGCCACCAGCTACACCACCTGAGTGGAATGTACGCATGGTAAGTTGGGTACCTGGTTCACCAATTGATTGAGCAGCCATAATACCAACAGCCTCACCAGTTTCAACTAAGTTACCTGTTGCTAGGTTGCGACCATAACATTTTTGACAAACACCATTTTCGGTTTTACAAGTTAAGACACTGCGAATTTCTACTTTTGTAATGCCAGCATCCGTAATCTTTTTAACAAGATTTTCTGTAAGCATAACACCTTTATCCACGATGACTTCTTTTGTTTTAGGATTGATAACTTTTTGAGCTGTGAAACGTCCTAAAATACGTTCAGCAAGTGGCTCAATAATGCTACCATCTTTATCATTAATTAAGTCTGAAACTTCTACGCCTTGAATGCTTCCACAATCTTCTTCTTTGACAATAATATCTTGAACAACTTCAACTAAACGACGAGTTAAATATCCTGAGTCTGCTGTACGTAAAGCTGTATCGGCTGATCCTTTTCTAGAACCATGACTTGATAAGAAGAATTCAGATACGGTTAGTCCTTCAGAGAAGTTTGAAGTAACCGGAATTTCGATTGTTGAACCATCTGGCTTAGCCATTAAACCACGCATACCAGCAAGTTGGGCGAAGTTTGATAAAGATCCACGAGCACCAGAATTCATCATCATGAATAATGGATTATCGAAATCATCTTTTGCAATGGCTTTTAATTCCTCTTTAATTTTATCATTAGCTTTGTTCCAAATATCAATAACTGTATTATAACGTTCTTCTTCAGTAATCATACCACGTTTAAATTGTTTATTGACTTTTTCTACTAATTCTTTTGATTCTTCAATAACTTCGTTTTTTGTTTTTGATGGAACAATATCAGCGGCTGAAACGGTAATACCAGCAATAGTTGAATATTTGAATCCTAAATCTTTTAATTTATCTAGGAAGACACTTGTTTCAGTTGTATGATAACGTTTAAATACTTGAGCAATAATTTTACTTAAATCCCCTTTAACAAATGGACTATTTAAAGGCATTTTTTCAATTGCTTCTCTAATATTTGTACCCATTGGTAAGAAAAATTTATCTGGAGTAATTCCTTCAATATTTTCTTTACTTGCTTCATTAATATATGGATAACTATCAGGTAAAATTTCATTAAATATGATTTTACCGCAAGTTGTTACTAGGTATTTATCCATTTGTTCTTCTGTAAATAGTTTATGTTTAAATGATTTAGCAGGTAGGGCAATTCTTGTATGAAGAGTGATCTCTTTTCTTTCATAAGCCATTAAGACTTCATTTGGATCTCTATATACTTTTCCTTCATGTTCTTCGCCTGCTTTTTCTTGGGTTAAATAGCAGTTACCTAATACCATGTCTTGGGAAGGCGTTACTATTGGTTTACCATCTTTAGGATTTAAAATGTTTTGGGCGCCAAGCATTAAAATACGAGCTTCGGCTTGAGCTTCTTCAGATAATGGTACGTGAACAGCCATCTGGTCACCATCGAAGTCAGCGTTGAATCCTGTACAAACAAGTGGGTGCAAGCGAATAGCCTTTCCACCAACAAGTTTTGGTTCGAATGCTTGAATACCTAAACGGTGAAGAGTTGGCGCACGGTTAAGCATAACAGGGTGTTCTGTAATGACATCTTCTACTACATCCCAAACACAATCATCTTTCGCATCAATTAATTTTTTTGCCCCTTTAATATTATGAGCAAGACCACGTTCTACTAAACCATGAATAACATGAGGTTTAAATAGTTCCAAAGCCATATCTTTTGGAATACCACATTGATACATTTTAAGGTTTGGTCCAACAACGATAACGCTTCGTCCTGAATAGTCAACACGTTTACCAAGTAAGTTTTGTCTAAAACGTCCTTGTTTACCTTTTAACATGCTAGATAAGCTTTTTAAAGGTCTATTACCAGCACCTTGAACACTTCTACCACGTCGACCATTATCAAGTAAGGAATCCACAGCTTCTTGAAGCATACGTTTTTCGTTTTGAACAATAATTGTTGGAGCACCTAACTCTAATAATTTTTTCAAACGATTATTACGGTTAATAATTCTTCGATATAAATCATTTAAATCACTTGTAGCAAATCTACCACCATCTAGTTGAATCATTGGACGAAGATCTGGTGGAATAACAGGAAGAGCTTCTAAAATCATCCATTCAGGACGATTGCCACTTTCTTGGAAAGCTACTAAGCAATCAAGTCTTTTTACTAAACGAATTCTTTTTTGACCCGTTGCATTTTCTAATTCTTCACGAAGATCAGCAACTTCTTTATCGATATCTACTTCTTTTAAAAGGGTTTGAATAGCCTCAGCACCCATACCTACTTTGAAACTATTACCATATTTGTCATAGTAAGCACGATATTCTTTATCTGAAAGGGTTTGTTTTTTCATTAAAGGAGCACTTCCAGGATCTAAAACAACGTAGCTAACAAAATATAATACTTCTTCTAGATCTCTTGGACTCATGTCTAAAACTAAGCCCATTTTAGAAGGAACGCCTTTGAAAAACCAAATGTGTGAGCACGGAGAGGCAAGCTCTATATGCCCCATCCGTTCACGGCGTACTTTTGATTTAGTAACTTCAACGCCACAACGATCACATACGACATTTTTATAACGAAGACGTTTGTATTTTCCACAAGAACATTCATAGTCTTTTGTTGGTCCGAAGATTTTTTCACAAAATAAGCCATCACGTTCTGGTTTTAAAGTACGATAGTTAATTGTTTCTGGTTTTTTTACTTCACCATAAGACCAAGAACGGATTTGTTCAGGACTAGCAAGTCCAATTTTAATTCCTTTAAAATTATTTACTTCGATCATAAATCTTGTCCCTCCTCGTCTTCATCTAGTATATCCCCTGGAAATTCTAGATCATCTAGGCTATCACTTTCAAACTCATTATCCTCTTCTTCGAAAGGCTCTTCTTCTGGTTCAGAAGGCATTTCTAATTCATCGGTTTTTAAATCGATTTCATCAATCTTAATTAAATCTTCTTTATCTTCTTCTTCTTCGATTTCTTTTAAATCTAATACTTCATCATCTTTATTAATTATTTGAACATTTAAGCCTAAGGCTTGGAATTCTTTAATTAATACTCTAAATGACTCTGGTACACCTGCTTGATTTACCGTTTTACCTTTAACCAATGCTTCATATACTTTAACACGACCAATTACATCATCTGATTTAATGGTTAAAATTTCTTGTAAAACATGAGCAGCACCATAAGCATACAATGCCCAAACTTCCATTTCACCGAATCTTTGGCCACCAAATTGTGCTTTACCACCTAATGGTTGTTGAGTAACTAAGCTATATGGTCCGGTTGCTCTGGCATGAAGTTTATCATCAACCATATGATGAAGTTTTACCATATACATAACACCAACATTGATTTTATGTTCAAATGGTTCACCAGTACGACCATTGTAAAGGGTTACTTTTCCGTCTTCACTCATACCAGCTTCGCGCATTTCTTCATGAATATCATCTAGGTTTGCCCCGTCAAATACTGGAGTTGCATAGTGAACACCCAACTTTTTACCAGCCATACCTAAGTGTACTTCTAGAATCTGACCAATGTTCATACGAGATGGAACACCTAATGGGTTTAACATAACATCTACTGGTGTACCATCTGGTAAATATGGCATATCTTCTTCTGGTAAAACAAGGGAAATAACACCTTTATTACCATGACGACCACTCATCTTGTCACCAACTTGAATTTTACGTTTTTGAATAATATAAACACGAATCACTTTAAAGACACCAGCTGGAAGTTCATCACTATTTTCTTTGGTATACACTTTAACATCATGAATAATACCAGCAGCACCATGTTCAACACGTAAAGAAGTATCTCTTACCTCTCTTGTTTTTTCACCAAAAATAGCATGTAAAAGCTTTTCTTCACTAGTAAGTTCTTGAACACCTTTTGGTGTAACTTTACCAACTAAAATGTCGCCTTCTTTAACCTCGGTACCAATACGTACAATACCTTCGGCATCTAGGTTTTTACGAGCTTCTTCACCAACGTTTGGAATATCTCTGGTGATTTCTTCTGGACCTAATTTTGTATCACGACATTCAATTTCATAAGTTTCAATGTGTAATGAAGTATACACATCATCTTTTACTAAACGTTCATTTAAAATAACTGCATCTTCATAGTTATAACCATTGTAAGTCATGAATGCAACAGTCATATTTTTACCTAAGGCTAGTTCACCATGATCTGTACTTGGACCATCGGCAATAACTTGACCAGCTTTAACTTTATCTCCTTTATGAACAATTGGAACATGATTTGTACAAGCTGCCGCATTGTTTCCTTCAAAGTTTGCTAATGTATATATATCTTTTCCTTTAGCATTTAAAACGACAATTTTCTTTGCATCAGCATAATCTACTACACCGTCAGCTTTAGCTACAATACTGCTACCAGCATATTTTGCGGCAACCCATTCAACACCAGTACCAACAATTGGCGCTTCCGCTTTTAAAAGTGGAACTGCTTGACGTTGCATGTTTGAACCCATTAGTGTTCTATTCGCATCGTCATAGTTCAAAAATGGAATGCAGCTTGTTGTAATAGATACTACTTGGCTAGGTGAAACATCGACAAAGTCTACTTTATCTTTGCTAACCATAACATTGTCGCCGTTGTAACGAACAATAACTTCTTTATCAATGATGTGATTATTATCATCAAGAGCGATATTCGCTTCGGAAATATAATAATCGGTTTCTTCATCGGCAGTCATATAATGAACATCGTCCATTTGAACAACGCCATCTATAACACGACGGTAAGGAGTCATGATAAAACCATATTCGTTAATTTTTGCATAACCAGCTAAAGATGTAATAAGTCCGATATTTTGACCTTTTGGAGACTCAATTGGACAAATACGGCCATAGTGGCTTGCATTAACGTCACGAACATCCATTCCCGCACGATCACGAGAAAGTCCTCCAGGTCCTAAACTAGATAAACGTCTTTTATCCGTTAATTCAGCAATTGGGTTAATTTGATCCATGAATTTAGATAATTGAGATGAACCAAAGAACTCTTTTAAAACAGCTGTAACAGGACGAATATTGATTAAAGATTTTGGTGTAATATCTTCAGTTTCTTGAGTAGTCATACGTTCGCGGATAACTCTTTCCATACGAGCCATACCTACTTGGAATTGTTTTTGAATTAATTCACCAACTTGTCTTACACGACGATTTCCTAAATTATCGATTTCGTCTGTACTACCAATACCAGCATGCAAATTTAAATAATAATTTACAGAGGCATAAATATCAGGAATGGTAAGTCTTCTTTCTTCAACACTTTGATCCACACCTAAAATAGGAATGATACGATCAGGATGATTCTTATCATATACTTTGATTTCTTGAACTTGATCATATTGGTCTAATTCCTCATGAATTGTTACTTTATGTAAGCCAAAACCAGCTTGTAGAGCAGGTTTCATTGTTTCTAAAACTTCTTTTGTTACTAAAGTGTCTTTCGAAACGACAACTTTGCCATCAGCATCTTTGATATCTTCGGCTAAAGTACAGCCAACTAAACGATCTGTAACATTTAATTTTTTATTAAATTTATAACGTCCTACTTTAGCTAGATCATAACGGAAATGATCAAAAAAGCGCATGATTAATTGGTTTTTAGCAGAATCTAGTGTTGCAGGTTCTCCTGGACGCAACTTCTCATAAATTTCAATTAATGCTTCATCCGTATTTTTCGTGCTATCTTTTTCAAATGTATTTAAAAGATATTCGTCTTCTCCAAAAACATTGGTAATATCTTCATTACTAGATAAACCTAATGCTCTTATGAAAGTTGTAACAGGAACTTTTCTTGTTCTATCAATACGAACAAAAATAACATCACGAGCATCTGTTTCAAATTCAAGCCATGTACCTTTATTTGGAATCATTTCTCCACTTAAAATACGACGACCATTTTTGTCGATTTCACGCTTAAAATATACGCTAGGACTACGTACTAATTGAGAGACAATAACACGTTCAGCACCATTAATAATAAAGGTTCCTGAATCAGTCATTAAAGGCATGTCGCCTAAGAAAATCTCTTGTTCTTTTACTTCACCTGTTTCATGGATAAAAACGCGCGCTTGTACTTTTAAAGGCGCAGCATAGTTAACCATTCTTTCTTTAGCTTCTTTAATGGAATATCTTGGTTCATCAAAAGAATAATCACCAAAATCAATTGTTACATTTCCGGTAAAACTTTCAACTGGAAAAAGTTCGTCAAAAACTTCACGAATTCCTTCTTCCAAAAACTTTTGGTAACTCTTCTTTTGAACTTCCAAAAGGTCACTTAATTCCATAGTATTTTTACTTTTAGAAAAACTTCTTCTTGTTCTGTAATCTCCACATTTTTTTAATTTGTAAGCCACGATTTCACCCCATCCAATCTCTATTTTCGAAAACTCGTTTTTGAACGCAAAAAAACTAACACGTCACCAATTTATAATTCTAGCAACAAATCTATTTGTTGTCAATCATTTTCGCGCATACAACATAAAATCCCTTATCTTTCTTTACTACTTCCATCAAGTATATATCTGATATTTCTTTCATAATGCTTTTAACACCTTGATCTTTTCGAATTACAAACCACAGATTTCCGTCCTTATTCAAGCGAGTACTCGCTTCACGAAGAATTTTTAAAACGGTTTTTTTACCCGCTCGAATTGGTGGATTTGTAACGATCAAATCATAAGAATCCGAAACACTTTCATAAGCATCACTAAAAAATACCCTGCCCTTTACTTGATTTTTTTCTATATTTTTTTCACACAAATGAATTGCTCTTTTATTTACATCAACTAAATCTGTTGGAACATTTAATATACGGCCTAATACAATACCAATAAAACCATAACCACAGCCAACATCTAAAATTGAGGAACAATTTGGTTTTTTTTTCAAAATCGTTTCAACTAATACTTTACTTCCGTAATCAATATAATCTTTGGCAAAAACGCCTAAATCACTAAAAAAAGTGAAAACAACCCCATTGTTTTCAAAATCTATTGTTCGAAGCTCACTTCGAAGATTTTGATTGTTCGTAAAGTAATGTTCCAAGAGATCACCAGTCCATTAATAACTTAAAAATAATGTAACAAAAAAAAGAAACGTTGTCAATTCTTTTACGTTTCTTTTTTCTAAATTTTTTACAACTTTACAATTAGGCAATTGTCCAAGTATCATCACTATT
>CALVMI010000077.1 GCA_944345045.1 uncultured Bacilli bacterium
GTCCTTTTTTTAAACTTCTTGCCATATTTCCCTCCTATTATTTCTTTCTACGACTAACAATAAGTTTGTCAGAAGCCTTCTTATTTTTTCTTGTTTTATACCCAAGAGCAGGTTTACCCCAAGGTGTAACTGGACTCTTACGTCCGATAGGCGCACGTCCTTCTCCACCACCATGTGGATGGTCATTAGGGTTCATTGCACTACCACGGTTAGTAGGACGAATTCCCATATGTCTAGTACGTCCAGCTTTACCAATGTTAACAAGTTCATAATCTTCGTTACCAACAACACCAATAGTTGCGATACAATTTCCTAAGATCTTTCTTGTTTCGCCAGATTGTAAACGAACTAAAACATATTTGTCTTCTCTACCTAAAATTTGTGCAGAAGTTCCAGCACTACGGCATAAACTTGCACCACTTCCTGGATTTAATTCAATACAATGTACTACAGTACCTACAGGAATGTTTTTTAAAGGTAAAGCATTTCCAACTTTGATATCAGCAGATTCACCATTTTCAATGATCATTCCTACTTTTAATCCTTTAGGGGCAATAATATATCTTTTTTCACCATCTAAATAATTAATTAAAGCAATATTAGCACTACGATTTGGATCATATTCAATACTTACAACACGTCCTGTAACACCAACTTTATTTCTTTTAAAATCAATTACACGATATTTTCTTTTTGCTCCACCACCAATATGGCGAACAGTAAGCTTTCCTTGATTATTACGGCCACCAGTTTTTGTGGTCTTTTTAAGTAAAGACTTTGTAGGAGCAGAAGTAGTAATTTCTTCATTCATTAATGTTGACATTCCCCTACGACCATTAGTCGTTGGTTTAAATTTTTTAATAGCCATTACAAATTCCCTCCTTACATTTCAATTGATGAACCTTGAGCTAAGGTTACAATTGCTTTCTTATAAGTTTTTGTTTTACCAGTATATCTACCTACACGGCGATCTTTAGCTTTTGTATTTAAAGTATTTACCTTAACTACTTTCACACCAAATTGACGTTCAATTTCACTTTTGATTTGTGTTTTAGTAGCTCTTTTATCCACTTTAAATGTATAAACACCTTCTTGATTACCATTAATACTTTTTTCAGTAATAACTGGCCCAAAAATAATATCCGGATTACGCATGTGAGATACCCTCCTCAATTACTTTAACAGCAGCTTCATCTAAAACTAAAGTATCGGCATTTAAAATGTCTAATACATTAATTTCATCAGCCATAATATGATAAGCATATCCTAAATTACGACAAGCCATATATAGATTTTCGCAATCATCTGCTGTTACAAATAATACTTTTCCTTCTAAATTAGCTTTTTTAATCATTTCTTTAACATCTTTTGTTTTTAAACTAGGCATTTCCAAGTTTTCAAAAACAACAACTGCTTTATTAGCAAGTTTATCTGCTAAAGCACTTTTTAAAGCTAATACTCTTTCTTTACGATTAATTTTGAAACCATAATCACGAGGTTGTACACCATGTGCGATTCCGCCACCAACCCATTGAACAGCTCTAGTAGAACCTTGACGAGCACGTCCAGTACCTTTTTGTCTCCAAGGCTTTCTTCCGCCACCAGAAACTTCACTACGATTTTTCGTTTTATGAGTTCCTTGACGAGTAGCAGCCATTTGTAAGCGTGCCATCTTCTTTAAAGCATCTTCATGTACTTCATTTTTCCAAATAGAATCATTTAAAGAGATGTCGCGTACTTTTTCTGCATTTAAATTTTTAACTTCAATTTTTGCCATTTTCTTTCTTCCTTTCTATGATTCTATTCAGCTTTTTCCTCTGTAGTTTCTGATTCAGTAGTGTCTTCATTCACTACAGTTTCAGTTTGAGGATCTTCTTTTACCTCTTCTTGAACTTCTTCAGTTACTTCTTCTACCTCATCTACTACAGGTTCTTCCATATAAGAAATGATTTCTTTTGGATTTTTCTTAACAGAATTTTTAGCAGCACTTCTAATAAGTACCATGCTATTTTTAGCACCAGGCACATTTCCGCTTACTAAGATGTATTCTTCTTTTTCATTTACTTCAATAATCTCTAAGTTTTGAACAGTAACCGTTTCAGCACCCATATGTCCTGGTAAATTTTTACCCTTTAATACTCTTTTTGGAAGCATTGTTCCAAGTGAACCAGGTCCACGATGATAATTTGAACCATGTGTCGTAGGTCCTCTTTGTTGTCCATGTCTTTTAATAGAACCAGCAAATCCTTTACCTTTACTTGTTCCAGTAACATCAACAATGTCTCCTACTTCAAAACAAAGCGCGCTTACCTTATCTCCAACTTGATAATTTCCTTCACAATCGCGAATTTCTTTCAAGAAGCGCTTAGGAGTAGTGTTTGCTTTTTTTGCGTGGCCAACACTCGCACGACTAGCATTTTTTTCTTTCTTGTCGATTACGCCAAGTTGAACAGCATTATAACCATCGGTTTCCACAGTCTTAACTTGCATTACAGTATTTTCAGGAACACGAATAACTGTAACAGGAATTAGTTTTCCTTCCTTAGTGAAAACTTGAGTCATGCCGACCTTGCGTCCTAAGATTCCTTTCATTTCCATTTCCTTTCCTTATTATAATTTAATGTTGATATCGACACCGCTTGGTAAATCAAGTCTTGTTAAAGCATCAATAACTTCTTTACTAGGATCCAAAATATCAATTAATCTCTTGTGAGTACGACTTTCAAATTGCTCACGAGCGTCTTTGTATTTGTGTACAGCTCTAAGTACTGTAACTCTTTCAATTTCAGTTGGAAGA
>CALVMI010000078.1 GCA_944345045.1 uncultured Bacilli bacterium
GGTTTTCTAATTGAGTCTCCTGTATCACTTCCAAGAGCATAAGGATATACACCGGCAGCAACACTCGCTGCAGAACCAGAAGAAGATCCTGCACACATTCTATTATAATCCCATGGATTATGCACTACGCCAGTATGGCAAGTTGTTCCTGTTCCACCCATACCAAATTCATCAAGACTAGTTTTGGTTACTGGAACTGCTCCTTTTTTTTTTTTTTTTGCAACAGCCGTTGCATCAAAAAAAGGTATATAGTCTTTTAAGGTATTACTTGAACCAGTAGATAAAATTCCTTTCGTTGAATAATTATCTTTCACACCATAAGGAATTCCAGATAAATATTCATCTGTCACCTCTTGTGCTTTAGCATCATCAATAATTGTAACAAATGCATTTGTTTTTGCTGAAATATCATGGGCTTTTTTTAATGATTCTTTGATTAAATCACCACTTGTTATTTCACCATTTTTTAAAGCTTCATGAATCGAAATGATTCCTTTATCCATATAGCTCATTATTCCACCACCTTAGGAACGATTACTTCGTTATCTGTATGATTATCACAATTTTGTAGTAATTCATTAATTGGAACGGATTCTTCTACTACATCCTCTCGTAGCTCATAAATAAAGTCATCAAGAGCATGTGTCATCGGCTCAACTTGTTCAATATTTGGAATGTCATTTATTTTATTAATATTTTGGTCAATTACTTCAAATTCATCAAACACCATTTTCTTTTCTTCATCCGTTAAACCAATCATAAGTAAATCAGCTAGCTTTTCTACTTTTTCTTCTGTAAATTCTTTATTCATGTTTGTATTCCTTTCTTTTTTAAGAAAAAAGCCTATATATGTAAGGGTTTTTCCTTACTTATAGGCCTCTTACATTCTAACTTTTTTGAACATCTGTCATTATTTTATGATACTTTAAGCTTTTAGTCAATTCTAAATCTTTGCAAAAGAAAAAGATCCAAACGGATCTTTCATTAAGCTAATTCAACAGTAGCGCCAGCTTCTTCTAATTGAGCTTTAATTTGGTTAGCTTCATCAGTAGGAATGTTTTCTTTAACATTACCACCATTGTCTGCTAAAGCTTTTGCTTCAACTAAACCTAATCCTGTAATTTCTTTTAATAATTTAATTACAGCAATTTTGCTTCCGCCAGCATCCTTTAATACAACTGTCTTTGTTTGGCTTTCTGCTTCTTCTTGAGCAGCAGCAGGTGCAGCAGCAACTGCAACAGCACTAGGATCTACTCCAAATTCTTCTTTCATTGCGTCAACTAATTCTTTTACTTCAAGAATAGTCATTTCTTTTAATGATTCAATAAACGCTTCTTTTGTAATTTTTGCCATATTACATCTTCCTTTCTAATTTTCTTCTTTTCCTTCTGCATATAAATTTAATGCAATAGATAAGTTACGAACATGTTCCATCATACCAGCAGCAAGCATAGTAAGTAATCCTTCTCTTGAAGGTATAGAAGCATATTCTTTGATTGTAGCTAAGTCAGCTACTGAGCCACTGATGATTCCAATACGAATTTCTACTTTATCATGATCTTTTGCAAAATCAGATAAAACTTTGATTGGTTCTAGTAAGTCTTTACCAAATAAAATAGCATTTGGGCCTTCTAGAAAGCCTTCGAAACTCAAATTTAATTCATCTAAAGCTCTTTTTAAAAGAGTGTTCTTGTAAACTTTAACTGTAGCATTTGCATCTCTTAATTTAACACGCAAATCACTTAAATCGCCAACAGTTAATCCTTGATATTGAAATAAAATTACAGATTCACTATTTTTGATATTTTCTACAATATTGTCTACAATTTCTTTCTTGGCTTCAAGAATTTTTGGGCTAGCCATATTTATCCTCCTTTACTAATCTAAAAAAGCTTATCCGATTTGGACAAGCTTAAAAAACTCGTTTTAAGTGTCCCTCGGCAAGATGATTAAGGCAATGCCCCTTGCTGTCTTCGGTTTGGCTTTTCTAGCGATTATTATAAGTTATTTTTTATTAAATGTCAAAAGAATTTTGATCTACTTTAATTCCTGGACCCATAGTTGCTGAAATGCTAATTGAATTAATGAATTTTCCTTTTACTGAAGTAGGTTTCATTCTAGCAATTGTCGTTACAGCATAATTTAGGTTTTCAACTAATGCTTTTTCATCAAAAGATACTTTTCCTAAAATACCATGGATATTTCCGTAAGAATCTGTTCTAAATTCAATCATACCTTTATTGATATCTTCAACTGCTTTTGCAGGATCAGGAGTAACGGTATTTGTTTTAGGATTTGGCATTAAACCTTTTGGACCTAAAATTTTACCAATTTTACCTAATTCTGGCATCATATCTGGTGTTGCAACGATGACATCAAAATCAAACCAGTTTTCTTTTTGAATTTTTTCAATCATATCTTTTTCACCAACATATGTTGCACCAGCTTCTTTTGCTTTATCAGCAGCAGCCCCTTTAGCGATTACTAATACACGTTTTGTTTTTCCAGTACCATTTGGAAGTACTAAAGAACCACGTAATTGTTGATCAGCTTTTTTAGGGTCGACGTTTAATTTGATTGCAAAATCAACTGTGCCATCAAAATTTGTAATAGATGTTTGTTTAGCAAGTTTAACAGCTTCTAAGGCGCTGTAAGCAGTATTTTTGTCTACAAGCTTAGCAGCTTCCACATATTTACGACCAGATTTTCTCATTATTTCCCTCCTAACTGTGGTTTATTAGCGGACTTTTTCTATATTATATTATTCTTTATCTTCTGTTTCTTCTTCGTCTTTACCTTTTCCGATTACTTCAACTTCTACAGAGCTTTCTTCTTTAACTTCTGCTTCCATTTCAGCTAATTCTTCTTCACGTTTTGCTCTTTCTGCTTCTTCTTGAGCAGCTTCTTTAGCTTGTTCGGCTAATTCAGCATCATTTACTCCTTTAATAGCAATACCCATATTTCTAGCTGTTCCTTCAATCGTGTTCATTGCTTCTTCAACAGTATAAGCATTTAAATCAGGTAATTTAGTTTCAGCAATTTTTCTTAAATCATCTTTAGAGATAGTTGCAACAACTTCATTAGCACCCTTTTTACTTGCTTTTGTAATATTTGCAGCTTTTTTAAGTAAGAATGCAGCTGGTGGAGTTTTTAAAACGAAATCAAAAGTTCTGTCTTCATAAATCGAAATTTCGCATGGAACAACATCTCCCATTTTATCTTTAGTTGCATCATTAAATTTTTGACAAAAATCTTGGATGTTAATACCAGCAGGTCCTAAAACTGTACCAACTGGTGGTGCAGGATTTGCTTTTCCAGCAGGAATTTGTAATTTAATTTTTTTTACGACTTCTTTTGCCACGAAAACTCACTCCTTTCTTTGGAATTTTTTTAAGTTTCAACGTGTAAGTGGTCTTGGGCAAGTCCGCATGACTCCCTCCCACTTCAAAA
>CALVMI010000079.1 GCA_944345045.1 uncultured Bacilli bacterium
TATTCGATTAGTAGTTCACCATCTGCTTTACAAGAATATCGAATCACAATCAAAAAAGAAGAAAATGGCATCGTTTCTAATTATATGTTTAATGAAGCCAAAGAAAATGATCAATTAAATCTTTTAGGGCCATTTGGGCATTTCACTTATAGTGGCATTCGTGATCAAAAAGATCTTGTCTTCCTAGCGGGTGGCAGTGGCATCACGCCTTTCTTATCTTATTTGCAAGACGATAAATTTTTGAGTCGTATTAATTCCATAACACTAGTATATGGCGCTAAACACGAATTTGATATCATTGGTAAAAAAGAAATTGATGCAATTTGTAAAAAACAATCTAAAGTAAAAGCTCTATATGTTTTAAGTGAGCAAAAAAGAGACGACTATGCTTATGGCTTTATTGATGAAGAAAAACTATTAAATATAAATTTAGAAAACAAAACCATATTTGTAAGTGGTCCAATCAAAATGTATTTTTATTTAAATGAAATATTAAAAAAAATGGATATTCCAAATAAATATATTCGTCATGAAATTTTTAAAGAGATTCCTGAAGGCTTAGAAGATCATGAATATACTTTAACCGTGCATTTGTATAACAGTACTGTAAAAATTCCGTGTAACTCTAAAGAAACTTTATTGCAAAGTATGGAAAAAGGAAGAGTTAAGACTTTGGTTCATTGTACTGTAGGAGTTTGTGGTTTTTGTCGAAGCAAATTATTAAGTGGCGAGGTAAAAACAGAAGACTCTTGTGTCCGTAAAAAAGATAAAGAAGAAAAATACATTCACCCGTGTGTAACGTATCCACTTAGTGACGTCGAAATTGAAGTGCCTTTAAAATAATAAGGAAAAATAGCAAGCAAAACTTGCTTTTTTTAATCTTTTTTTCTATACTGAAATCAGGTGATAGCATGAAGATTCTCAAATGGAAAAAAGGAAAAAAGAACACATATATTCTATGTTTAGAAAATCATCAAGAAATTTCTTTATATGAAGAAATTGTTTTAAAAAATGAACTTCTTTTTTTAAAAGATATAACAGAAAAACAAATAGAAGAAGTAGTAAAAGAAAATGATCTTTTTGAAAGCTATTATGTTGCCCTTTCTTATTTAAATAAAAAAATGCGTAGTCAACTTGAAGTAGAAAAGTATTTAAAACAAAAAATGTTTCCAAAAGAAACAAGAAAAAACACTGTAGAGCGTTTAAAAAAAGAAGGCTATATAAATGATGAAAAATTTACCCAAGCATATATTCACGATGCCATTTTGCTTAAATTAGATGGCCCTTTAAAAATAGAGAGAGATTTAGAAAAATTAGGTATTTCAAATTGGGAAGCGTTAGCAGAAGTTCCACAAGAAGTTTGGAAGAAAAAAGTAGAAAAACTTATTCAAAAAAGAGTTTCAATGCACAAGAATGAAAGTAGGGCATACTTTAAGAAAAAACTAGTAGATTATTTATATCTTCATGGCTATTCAAAAGAATTTGCCACACCATTTATCGAAAATCTTAAACTCGAAAATAATGAAAGAGCCCTTCAAAAACAAAAAGATTTATTAATGAAAAAATACATATCTAAGTATCCAATTGAGAAAGCAAAATGGTTTGTAAAACAAAAACTATATCAAAAAGGATTCACCGAAGAAGAAATCACAAAGGTTTTTAGCGAATAAAAAAAATGGAATGACATATTCCATTTTTTAATTGCTACTTTGACTAGATTGAATACTAGCAATTTGATTAGCTATATAAGCAGAGTATTTACTAGCAATATCTGAATCATTAATAGTCATACCATATTCTTTTCTTAGTTCATCTAAAGCTGTAACTTGTAAAGTTTGATCTTCATCAAGCTTATTATTAGCTAGAGATTCTACAACATCATCACGAGAATCCTCTAATGAAGGTTTTTCGCTACTGCTTTCTCTAAAAATGACATGATAACCTAAACTAGTTGTAATAAGTTCGGTAGAATATTCACCATCTTTTAAATTTCTAGCAGCTTTTAAAATTTCATCATAGTTACTAGATAAAGTGCCTGTATTAATAGCTCCTAAACTACCACCATTATCTTTAGTTGCTGCATCATCAGAATATTCTTTAGCAAGTTCTTTAAAAGTAGCAAGCTTATCTTCTGCCGCATTTAATTTTTCAATAATTTCATCAACTTGAGCTTTAGCTTCTTCTTCTAATTTTGTCTTATCTTCTTCAGAAGTGTCTTCCGTAACTCCTGTTGTAATTAAAATATGATCAACAGTAACATCACCATAAATATTACTATTATAATAAGCTGTAATCTCATCTTCTGTAATTAAAGATTTAGCATAATCTAAAATAGCTTTGTTGCGCAAATTACTTAAATACAAAGTTTCCTCGCCACCAGAAATAGATCCGTACATCGCAATAACTTGGTTTTCTCCATATGTTCCAATTAAAGAATCAATAGTACTTTCAGCTTCATCTCTTGCTTCTTCTAATTCATCAGGATATTTGCTTTCTAAAATTTCCATATCCATCAAGGTAAGAATTGCATTCAAAGAATAGTTCTCTTTCATTTTTTCATATAATTGATTAGCTGAAATACTTTCTGTACCTTCATTAAAACTAACAACGGCTTGACTACCATCAGATAAAGTAGGGATCGTTTTTCCACAACCGCATAATAATAAAGTACAAGCTCCTAAAATAAGTATTTTTTTTGTTTTGTTTTTCATTTTTTCACTCCAATCATTCAAACACATTTATTATATCAATTTGCCTTTAGAAATACAAGATTTTATCTATGCACCATTTAAAAAATTAGCCATAAACTATATTGAAAAGACAAATAAAAGGAGGGAGTTTTATGAACTGCTGTCGTGAAAATGGACTTGGACCTGCAATCATTTTGGTATTATTCATTTTACTAATCTTAATTGTAGGAGCATTCATTTAGTCTTTAATAATAAAGGAGGTGCCTTATGAATTGCTGCAAAAATAACGAAACAGGATGTGGATGCAACAGAAATAATGCGTTCATCATTTTAGTTTTGTATATCCTACTTGCAATTATTCTAGGTGGAATTTTGTTCTAACGAGGAAGGGAATACCTTCTTTTTCGTTGTATAAAAAAAGAAAGTATGATAAAATCATCTTAGAATATCCTAGGGGTGAATAGTATGTTTGGAAATATTTTGACAACACAAGAAAATTCTGTCACTATTGAAAATTTAAGTAAGCAAATTCCTTTATCTTTAAAAGGCGTTCATGTATCTTTTAATGAACAAAATCGTACCATTATTGGCAAGATAGTTGATATCAAAAAAGAAAGTTTTGAAATTGTTTTAATTGGTGAAATTGTAAATGATAAGTTTATTACGGGAATTTATCAGGCTCCAAAGCTTACTATACCACCACGCATTGTAAATGCAAAGGAATTAGAAACGTTTATTGGTCATCAAGACTATCATAATCCAAGTACCCTTTTAGTAGGGGATTCTACTTTATATCCTAATTTTAAAGTAACAGTTGATTTAAATGATTTCTTTTCGAACCATTTTGCCATCATCGGTAATTCTGGTTTTGGAAAATCATGTGGCGTTGCAAGACTGATTCAAAATGTTTTCTATTATAATCAAATACCTCCTAAAAATGCTCATATTATTTTATTTGATGTATATGGTGAATATCAAAATGCTTTTCAAAAATTGCCAACTATTCCAGGCATTCATATAAAAAACTTTCAAAACAGTAGAGAAGATATTGCTAATGTAATTACAATTCCACCTTATTTTTTAGATGCTGATGACTTAGCCATTCTTTTAAATGTCGATGATCCTTTTTTAATACCCATTTTAGAAAAAGCTTTACAGTATGTATCCATTTTTAAAAGTGACGATCCAAAAGCTGTCGAATACAAAAATAGTATTATTGCATCTTGTTTATTAGAAGTTTTATCAAGCGGTAAAGAAGCTAGCCAAATACGCGATCAAATTTTGTCAATTTTAGCCAAATATCATACGGATGAATTAAATGAAAAAAGTGAAATTAAAGAACCGGGTTATACCAGAACAATTCGTCAATGCCTAAATATTGACGAACAAGGAAAAATTAATGCGATCTCAAGAGTAATTGATTTTCTTGGTGAATTTAAAAAAGTGACTTCTGAAGATTTTGGGATAATTCCAAATTTAGTATACACCCTAGAAGACTTATATGATGCCTTAGATTTTGCTTTACTTTCCGAAGGAATTTATAATAGCGTTTCCATGTATGAAAGAGCAATTTCTTTAAAAATACATTTGCATCAACTTATTCATGGCCCATATAAAAAGTTTTTTACTTATCCTTATGTTATTAGTAAAAAAGATTTTGTTGAAGGATTATTTAGAGATGTAAGTGGAGAAACGGCTCAAATTATTAATGTAAACTTAGATTCTATGGAAGATAGATTTGCTAAAATTCTTACCAAATTATATTCAAAACTATTTTTTGATTATGCAACTTCTTTAGAAAATCGCGGATCTTTTCCCATAAATATCATTTTAGAAGAAGCCCATCGTTATGTAAATAATGATAAAGATGCCGAAGTAATAGGTTACAATATTTTTGACCGTATTACCAAAGAAGGTCGTAAATACGGAATTTTAATGGGATTCATTACGCAAAGACCAAGTGAATTATCCAAAACAGCTTTATCCCAATGTTCAAATTTTCTTGTTTTTCGAATTTTCCATCCAGAAGATTACAAAATGATCGATGCGATAACTTCAAGTATCACAAGAGAAGAGTTGGAAAGATTAAAAACTTTACGGAAAGGTCTTGCTTTAGTTTTTGGTAGTGCAATTCCTCTTCCAATGTTAGCCAAATTAGACATGCCAGATCCAGCTCCTTTAAGTAGTAATGTTGATATTTCCCATGTCTGGTTTCAATAAAAAAAGAAGAAATTTTTCTTCTTTTTTTAATATGTATAAACGGTGTAAGGACTAGAACTTGTTCCATTACCACTTTGAAATTCTACATCACTTGGTATAGCAATGTAAACTCGCAAATACCTTTTAGAACTAGCATTATCTAGCGAAAGAATACCGCGGTTTGTCGTAACATAGACTTGATATGTATTTTCATTTGTTCCATTTAAAAGCCAAAAACGATTTTCTGTACTGGATAAATAATTGTAATTTGCGCAATTCCCAGAAGTAGCAGTTCGACATAAAGGATCAATAGAACCATTAATAAAATCATACACCGGTAAAAGGGAGATTGGTGTTTCATAAGTCGTGTAACATTCAATCGCACCTGTATTATTATGATCTGTTTCGCTTCTTGTATGAACACAAGAATCCATAGTTAATAAATAGCCATGATAATTAGCAAAAAAGTCATTATAAATATCTAATAGACTATCTCTAATTCGACTGTTTTCAAAACTATTATATCCACGATTAGAATTAATTGTTTCATTATATCGATCATCAAATACAACAGGATCTATTTGATTAGCTGTATCTGATAAAATAAGATACATCATTTCATCATTAAATTTTACAATTCGCCATAATTCGTTAGCAAAACTCACATAATTGTTAACATTCTCGCCACGGTATGTATAAAAATCATTAAGCTCATAAAGACCTTCATTTTCAGTAACGATATTTTCTTGTTCTAAAATTGTGTCTTTTAAAGTAACTGTCTCATAACGATCACAAGAGAGTGTAGGTGTATAACGAAGGGTATCATTATTATATGTAACAACCACATTTCCCGTACAGTTTTGATCCGTACTTAACTTAGAAAAATCTTTCATATATTCTTCACTAATTAAAGTAGAAGCCTCAATTGTAACTGACGGATTTTCTTCATCAGGAACTAATTCAGGATAGGCACGTAGATAATCTTTTGTTTCTTGAACCATAATCGTTTTAATCTCATCATAGTCATATCTTTTAAATATATTCATGATAATAACTATTAAAATAATAATAAGGATTAATATTAAAAGGGCAATGATCCCAAAGAAAATAACTTTTTTCTTATCATTTTTTAAGTTATCTAAAAATTTATTCATAAATCAATTCTCCTCTTACAAAATTATACCGAAGAATGAAAAAAAAAGCAACGAATTGCTTTTTTAACGATTGTAGTATTCAACAATTAATGCTTCATTAATTTCTGGATTTAATTCAGAACGATCTGGACGTCTTACATAAGTACCAGTCATTTTCTTTTTATCAAATTCTACAAAGGCTTTTGTACTAGTTACAGCTTCTAAACTAGCCAAAATTGCAGGATGATTTAAAGAATTTTCTTTAACTGCAATCACATCTCCAGGTTTACAAGTATATGAAGGAATATCTACTTTTTTACCATTTACAGTAATGTGTCCGTGGTTTACTAATTGTCTAGCTCCACGACGTGTAGTAGCAAGTCCCATACGATATACTAAGTTATCTAAACGACTTTCAAGTAAGAATAATAAATTTTCACCAGTAATTCCTGACATATTTGAAGCTTTTTCAAATACTCTATGGAATTGTTTTTCGTTTAAACCATATAATGTACGTACTTTTTGTTTTTCTTGTAACTGTACACCATATTCACTTAGTTTCTTACGACGGTTTGTTCCGTGCATTCCAGGAGCATAAGGACGACGAGCTAAATCTTTTCCATTTTCTAAAGTAGAAAAGTTTAATCGACGAGATTTTTTGTATTGAGGCCCTGTATATCTTGCCATATTTCTTCTCCTTTCTCTATATTTGCTAAAAGTTATTTGAAATACCTGTTTATAGGGAGTAATTATTAACACTTTCTAATGGCAGATTATACTCGTGAACAAAATTGTTTAATTACACATTATAAAAGGCATTTCGCTGCCAAACTTCTAAGCGATATAAATTATACTAAATTCTATAGTAGATGTCAATAAAATGTCAGAAAAAATCAAAGTTGTCAATTTTTTGTAAATTGACATGGGGGGGGGGTAGTCGTGATAAGATTACTATGAGAAATCATGGTAATTTTTTTGTTCATGAATTTCTAAAAAAGAAATGAAGGAAAACTTATGAAACTAGAAAAATATAAAAGCAAAGATCCCAAGAAAACAGGAATAATTCTATTTACAATCGTTTGTATTTTGTTAGTAACAGGCGTATTTTTGTATACTTCTTTTGCCTCATTTGAAACAAACGAAACCTTTAATATCATAAATGGCGAAGTAGAAGACTTAGGAGATGTCTATTTTGCTTTTTATGTGGATAATGAATTAGTAAGTGAAATGCCATCTCAAAACTCAGGATATGTTCTTAGCTCATCAGAATGTACAAATGGAGCCACAGTTGAATGGGATAATGCAAAATGGGCTCCGTTAGTGACGAACTTAAATAAAACTAGAACAAAATGTACTTTGTATTTTACGAAAACAAAGAAAGTACAAACGGTCTTAGGAGAACTAGAAGTATATGATTACACACCAGATTTTACAAAGTCAGCTTGTGATGATGAAACGTGTGAAAGTCATGAAAAAGGAATCTTTGAAACAACAGATGCCGATGGAACAACGTATTACTATAGAGGTTCAGTTGAAAACAATTATGTTTTATTTGCCAATCGATATTGGCGAATAATAAGAATCAATGGTGATGGTACAATTAGAATGATCTATGATGGCACAGAAGCACATGATAATGGCGAATCAAGTACAGATAGACAAGTAGGAACAACACAGTTTAATACAGCAAACAATAACAATATGTATGTAGGGTATATGTATACAAGTGGTGAACCTCATGGTACAGGAACGTCTTCAACAATTAAAACAGCAAATGATAATTTTTATACAAGTGTGTTAGCTTCTTATTCACAGTATATCGATACAAACGCTGGCTTCTGTGGAGATAGAAGTGCGATAAATAATCAAGGTGGTGTGGGAACTGGAACAGTAACAACTTATAATGGAGGATATTTAAGAGCAGTTGAAAGTGATCCTGATTTAACATGTTCAAGTACAAGTGATTTATATACGGTATCTTCATCCAACCAAGGAAATAAAGCATTAACCTATCCAGTAGGCTTAATAACGGTAGATGAGGTATTACTTTCAGGAACAGGAGGTGGCGTATTTGATGGCAGCTTGAATCATCAACCAATAAGTCCAAATAGCTATTTAACAACGGGAAATACTTTTTGGACCATGACACCTGCCGGAGGCTATAACCCGTTCGGCCATACTGACTGGTTTTCTCTTGTATTCCGTGTAAGCGCTTCAGGTAATGTAGATGACGATTACTCAACTTCTACCCGCGGTCTGCGCCCTGTCATAAATATTCGTAATGATGTCACCATAAATGGAAGTGGAACAAAAGATGATCCTTATACAATTTCTTAAAAAAACAAAAAATCTTTTTATTTTTAAATTTGTAAAATTTTTAAAATTGGTAAGAAAAACTTGTCCAAATTTGAAAATTAGCTAAACAAATATTCAAAAATGTCCTTTTTAAAATACAAGAAAAAACAAAATCAGTCATTTGTCATATGATTTTATTTTTGTTTTAATGTACTTAGAAAGGAGAAAATACATGAATAATCAAAATAAGCTTTTGTATGATGCGGTTATAAAAAAACTATTATCTAGTAACACAGAAACTCTAAAAAGATATGTAAAGGAGATATTAGAAGAAATAACTCAAAAGGAAATTGAAAATCTCAAACTTATTCATCCCAATATCAGCATAAATAAGAATGTTGTAAATAGTGAAGTAGATATCGTTTATGAAGCAGAAGATACATATTACAATATTGAAGTAAATAAAGAATATTCCAAAAAGTTGGATAAGAAAAATTTAATTTATTTATATCAATTAGGATTACGGAGTGTAAAAAAATCCAAAGATTATGTAAAAAGTAAAAAAGTTGTACAGATAAATTTAAATAACTATGACAGATTTAAAGAAGGGAAGTTCCTATATAAAAGTAGTATCATGGAAGAAAATATCTCTTTAAAAAGAAATGAAGAAATAGAGATTTATGATGTGAACCTTGACTATCTAAGAAGAGTAGGCTATAATAATATCAAGAAAAACAAATTAGCCAAATATCTGTATTTGTTAGTTGAAGAAGATGAAGAAAAAATAAAGAAAATATATGAAGGAGATGAATTACTGATGGACGTGAAAAAAGAAGCAGAAAGAATCATGGAGAATTTAGATGCCTTACTATACTATGATCCAGAAGAGTTATGGAAAGACATAGGCCGTGATGAAGGCATAGATATCGGTCGTAATGAAGGAATTGACATTGGAAAAAAAGAAACAGCAAGTAACTTAATTAAAGAAGGAATAGATTTAGGCATCATATCTAAAGCCACAAATTTAGAAATGCAAGAGTTAAAGAAAATGGCTATGACAATGAAAGCGTAAGTAAAAAAATTGCTTAAAAGATATTGACTCTGGGGGGGGGGTCATATGATACAATCATCTTATAAGAATAAGGTGATTTTTTAATGAAACTACAAAAATATAAAAGTAAAGACCCTAAAAAAATAGGAATCACAATATTTACAGTTGTTTGCACAGGAACCGAAGAAACAAGACTCAAAATCATTAGAATGGAGGAGTTAACATGAACATTCCAAATGTTACTAGTGCTGGGTTTCCTGCTCTTTACTTATCCTCTAACGTGCGTATTAATGAAGGAACAGGATCTAGTACGGATCCATTTATTCTAAGTTTATAAAAGTAAAAATTTTGCCAAAGAAATGTCAAAATTTTTTATTTCCTTCTTTTCTTATTTAAAAAGGGTTATAATAAACTTAAGTAAGTGGTGATATTTTTGATACCAGGAGTAATTAAAAACATATTAACAAAAATTGAACAAAATGGGTTTGAAGCATATCTTGTTGGAGGATTTGTAAGAGATGCTTTGTTAAGAGAAAAAACAAATGATATAGATATAGCAACTAATGCTTTACCAAAAGATTTAATTACTATTTTTGGACCATCAAAACGAGAAGTTACCTATGGCTCATACAACATGAAAATTGAAGACTTTAACATTGATATCACAACCTATCGTAAAGAAATTTCTTATGAAAAGGGAAAATTAGAAGAACTTTGTTATTCTACCAATATGCTAGAAGATGCAAAAAGAAGAGATTTTACTATAAATTCTATTTATATGAACAAAAATGAAGAAATCATCGATCTTTTTGATGGAGCGACTGACTTAAAAAACAAAACCCTAAGAATGATTGGCAATCCTTTAGTACGCCTAAAAGAAGACCCCTTAAGAATTTTAAGAGCAGTCCGTTTTACATCTATTTATAAACTAAAAATTGATAAAAAATTAAAAGAAGCTATTTTGAAAAATAAAAAAGAATTAAAGCATGTTCCAATTGTCAAAATTCGTAAAGAACTTGACGGCATTTTATTATCTGATGGTTTTCCGTTATTAAAGAAGTTAGGACTTTTAAAAGAGCTGGAAATAACGAATCAAAAACTTGTTTTTGTAGAAGATCTTTCAGGACTCTGGGCCCAAATAAAAACATCTAGAGAATATGTGGTGGAAAAAGAATTAAAAATTCGTCAAAAAAGTATCGCGGAACAATTAAAGTGTGGTACAATTAAGTTGCTCGATTTATATCACTATGGTTTTTATCAATGTCGTGTAGTAGCTATGATTTTGCATTTTCCTATCAAAAGACTAGAAAAAATGCAACAATCTTTACCTATTAAATGTCGACGTGACATAGTGCTAGATGCCACGACAATTTCAGGAATTAGTGGTAAAAAAGGTATAGAGTTAGGAAATTTACTTCGTGATATTGAAGAAAATATTTTACTAAAAAAACTAGAAAATAACGAAGAAAGTATTAAAAAATATATCAAAGAAAGAAGGTAGAAGTATGCCAAATATTGAATTTTTGACTGAAAAAAGATTTACTTTATCAACGCATTTAATTCAAGTGGCAGTAGAATATCAACTTTCTTTAGTAGAATTTTTACTTTTAATGTATTTTGAAGATGCTTTAGATAAAACTTTTAATGTCGATAAAATTAGTAAAGTTTTAGGCATTAGTGAAAAAGATGTTTTAGTTTCTTTTAACCGCTTATTATCTCTAAATTTTATTGAACTGGAAGCTTGTAAAGACGAAACAAATAAATGCTGTGAAATCATTAGTTTGGAACCTATGTATCGCTTGATTTATGAAAAGAAAGAAAAAAAACAAGCTGAAAAGAAAAAAGAAACAATTTTTGATTTATTTCAAAAAGAGCTTGGTAGAAGTATTTCGCCTATGGAATATGAAATCATTAATGCATGGCTTTTAAAAGGCTTTAGCGAAGAATTAGTTTTAGGAGCTTTAAAAGAAGCCGTTTATAACGGCGTAAGTAGTTTAAGATACATTGATAAAATTTTATATGAATGGCAAAAAAAAGGATATCATAATATGACTGAAGTAGAAAGCGGTTTAAGTAATCGAAGAAAAGAAAATGAAAATTCACCAAAACTTTTCGATTACAATTGGTTAGAAGATGAAGGATAAAATACAAGCTATTATTGACTATTTAGACGAGTTATATCCTGATGCCAGATGCGAATTAAATTATAAAAAAGACTATGAACTACTCGTTGCTACAGTTTTATCAGCACAATGCACTGATAAAAGAGTTAATGAAGTAACAAAAGTTTTATGGCAAAAGTATGATATCTTTTCTCTTGCTAAAGCAGATCGAAAAGAAATTGAAAGAATTATTCGCCCAGTAGGTTCTTTTACCAAAAAAGCTTCCTATTTAATATCTATAGCTCAAAGTTTAGTAAAAGATTACAATGGAACCGTTCCAAATAACAGGGAATATTTAGAAAGCTTGCCTGGTGTTGGAAGAAAAACTTGCAATGTTGTATTATCAAATCTTTATGATTTGCCAGCGATTGCTGTCGATACACATGTTGAAAGAGTTTCGAAAAGACTTCGCTTAGCCTATCAAAAAGATAGTGTTTGGCAAGTGGAACAAAAGCTTATGAAAAAACTCCCAAAAGAAAAATGGAGTAGACTTCATCATCAATTAGTTTTGTTTGGCCGTTATAATTGCAAAGCAATAAAACCAGAATGTGATGAATGCAAATTAAAAAATTATTGTTCTTATTATCAAAAGAAGAATTAAACTCCCCCCAGTTGTAAATTGACGTGGGGGGGGGGCATATGATACAATCATCTTATGAGAATAAGGTGATTTTTTAATGAAATTAGAAAAATATAAAAGTAAAGATCCAAAGAAAATAGGCATAATCGTATTTACAGTAATTTGTATTTTGTTAGTGACCGGAGTGTTTCTATATACCTCATTTGCTTCATTTGAAACAAATGAAACATTTAATATCATAAATGGCGAAGTAGAAGACTTAGGAGATGTCTATTTTGCTTTTTATATCGATAATGAGCTAGTAAGTGAAATGCCTTTACAAAACTC
>CALVMI010000080.1 GCA_944345045.1 uncultured Bacilli bacterium
AACTTTTATTTAGTTTTGATTCAGGTTATCAGTTGCATATTAATTTTATTGGGATGAATCATCAAAAGAAAGAAAATATTAAAGTTATTTATAAAACAATGATGAATTCTTGTCTTTAATCGAAAATTATCGTACTTTCATATATTTTTTGGTATCTTTTTCTTTTGATTCGTTCTTTTGTTTCGATAAAGAGAAAATCATAAACTGTTTCCCAGATAGCTCGCCAACCTAAAACAAGGAGAAATTTATGAAAAAATTCGGTTTTTATGAATTAAACAAAAAAGATTAAAAGAACGCCTATAAAAAAGACAAGGTTGCGAAAACGATTGGTTAAAAGATTTTTTGATTTTTTCTTCATTTAATTCAGTTTTAAAATTTTGTTTAATTAAAGTTGAAATTTCTTTTTTAGTGTTTTCGGTTAATTCTTGGGGACATGAAATATGAATTTCAATTTTTTCCTTGGCTTTAGTGCCAAAACATTCTTCGTAAATAAAATTTTTTAAAATAGGATTTAAAGTTTTTTTGTTAAATGGATGGTAAATATCTGCAACCTGTTTTAAATTAAGATTTATTTTTAACATTGTAATCACCATGATAACTATATCATAGAGTTTAAGTGAATTAAAGGGAAAAATAAAAAAGCCATTTTCTGGCTTTGCTTTCTTTTGGTGACCCGTACGAGTTTCGAACTCGTGAATGTAACCTTGAGAGGGTTATGTGTTAAACCGCTTCACCAACGGGCCATAAAACTGTAAACATTTTATCATTATTTAAAGAAATATTCAATAAAAAATAAAAAAATGTTATACTGAGGTTGAGGATGATATAATGAAAAGTCTTATTTTGTATTTTAGCAGAGCGGATGATAATTATGCCGTTGGTTATATTTCAAAAGGAAATACTGAAATTGTTGCTCAATATATACAAGAAATGACAGGCGCAGATTTATTTAAAGTAGAAAGAGAAGTTCCTTATTCTAAAGAGTATGAAACGTGTGTGAGAGAAGCCAAAGAAGAATTGCAACAACACAAAAGACCAGCTTTAAAAAAGATGTTAAAAGATATTTCTTCTTATGAAATTATTTATATTGGTTCACCAGTGTATTTTGATCTTCTTCCTATGCCAATGGTTGCTCAATTAGAAGTTTTAGATTTTTCTGATAAAATAATAATGCCTTTTGTAACTCATGAGGGCTCTGGTTTGGGCAATGTTGTGAAACAACTAAAACAAGTTTGTAAAAATGCTCATATAATGGAAGGATTAGCTATACCAGGATCGGCTGCAAAGCAATCAAAAAGAGTAGTTGAAAGTTGGATAAAAAGGAGTGGAGTAAATGAAAATCGCTTTAATAAATGAAAATAGTCAAAAAAAGAAAAATGTTTTTATTTTAGAAGTATTAGAGAAAGTAGCTAAAAAATATGGTCATCAAGTTTTTAATTATGGTGTTAGCATGGATAAAGATGCTGATATTGATTATGTTGGTGCAGGCTTACTTACTGGTATTCTTTTAAATACAAAAGCTGTTGATTTTGTCATTACCGGATGCTCAACTGGTGAGGGTGTGTTAATTAGTGCGAATGCAATGCCTAATGTTTTTTGTGGGTATGTGGGTGATTTAGTTGATGCCAAATTATTTTCCAAAATTAATGCTGGTAATGCCGTTTCTATTCCATTTGGAAAATATTTTGGTGTGGGCTCTGAGTATTTACTAGAATCGATTTTTGAAGCTCTTTTTACAACTGATTTTGCTTCCGGATATCCAAGTGAACGAAAGGAAGTGCAAAATATACAGCGAGAATCTTTGGAATTTTTAAAGAAGACAACCCAGATTCCTTTTGAAGAAGTAATAGAACAAGTAGATAAAGATCTTTTATATTCTGTGATTCATAACGAGTATTTTGCGGAAAATTTTTTCTTGCATTCGCAAGATGATAGAACAAGTAATTTATTAAAAGATTTATTTGATGCGTGGGAATAGTTGTGAAAATAATTTTTCTTTTGTATAATAACCTCTTAAGAAAAGAGGTTTTTTCATGACGAAAGTTTCTGTTGTTATTCCATGTCATAATGTAGAAAAATATGTAGCAACTTGTTTAAATTCTGTTTTGAAGCAAACGATGGAAGATATAGAAGTTATTACGATTGATGATCATAGTACAGATCAAACTTTGAAAATTTTAAAATATTTTCAAAAACAATATCCATTAAAATTAAGAGTTTACAGATTACAAGAAAAAAACGGAGTTTCTGCAGCTCGAAATTTAGGATTAGATTTAGCACAAGGTGAGTATATTGGCTTTGTAGATGCTGATGATTTGGTTTCTTTAAATATGTATCAAGATTTTTATAATGTAGCTGAAAAAGAACAAGTACCAATTGTTGTTGGTGGTTTTAAAAGAATTGAATGTGATGAGTATATAAATCATGAAACTTTTAAAACATCGGTTATTATTAGACAAGGTATTTTGGATTATGTTTCTCATGGAATATTCTTTTTTGGAGAAGCCCCATCTTGTTGGGATAAATTATTTAAACATGATTTTGTTGCTGATACTAGATTTTTAGAAGGAAAAGTTTTTGAAGATATTGGTTTTACTTTCCCATTGTTACTCAAAGCAAAAAAGGCCTATGAGTTTCTTAGAGAAGACTATTATTATCGAAAAACTCCAGGAAGTATTATGAGAAATGTTCACAAACCAACATGTAAAATTTTTGATTTGATTGATGTTTGCTTATATATGGAAAAATTTGCTGATGAACATCATTTTGATCAAACTCAAAGAATTTTATTAGAAGATTGTATAAAAGAAAGATTACTTTATAGTTTAGAATTAGTGGATAATTGGAAAGTTTCTGAAGACAAGAGGGATCTTCTCTTAAAAAAAATGGTTTCAGTTTATGAGTATTTTTTTCCAAATTTCCAATCTTTTTCTACTAAATATGCTCGATTTTTGTTTTCTGAGTTATCTTTGGAATTTTCAAAATATATTCCCTTACAAATATCAAATGAAGAAGATTTGGAAAAGCAAAAAGGGGAAATCTTAAAACTTGTCAAATGTTTTACAAAGAAGTAGATATTGCTATATAAAAAATGTATAATAATTGAGGAAAGGACGGAGAGTTTATGCTAAAAGTAGAGCATATTACAAAATATTATGATAATAATAAAGCAGTTGATGATTTATCTTTTGAAGTTCCTGATGGCAAGATATTTGGTTTACTTGGTGTCAATGGAGCAGGTAAAACAACAACTTTTCGAATGATTATTGGTTTACTTGAACCTACTGAAGGTAAAATTACTTTGGATGGCAAACCAATTGATTATGATGTAACAGATACCATCGGCTTTTTAACTGAGGAAAGAAGTTTATTAACTAAGTTAACCGTTAAAGAACAAATTATTTATTATGGCACGTTAAAAGGAATGAAAGAAGAAGATATTTTACGTGAATTAGATTATTGGTTAGAACGTTTTCAAATTACAGAATATAAGGATCGTAAAATCAAGGAACTATCTAAAGGTAATCAGCAAAAAGTTCAATTTATTTCAGCTGTGATTAATAATCCAAAATTGCTTATTTTAGATGAACCTTTTTCAGGACTTGACCCTATAAATGTTGAAATGTTTATGGAAGCGATTCGTGAGTTTAAAAAAAGAGGAAGTAGTATTATTTTTTCTTCACATCGTATGGAACATGTTGAGATGTTTTGTGAAAATTTAGTAATTTTAGTTAAAGGAAAAAGTGTTTTAGAAGGTGAATTAAAGCAAATAAAAAAAGAATATCGTAAGAAGAATATCCATATTAAAGGAATTGTTGATTTAGAAAAAATTCGTAAGATTTCTGGTGTTTCAAAAGTTATAGAAAATGCAGACGAAATAATCGTAAAAATCGATAATGACTCTATTGTTTCAGCTGTGTTTGAGGTTGTAAAAAAAGGTAAGGATATTATAGAGTTTTCGGTAGAAGATCCAACTTTAAATGAGATATTTTTAAGTAAAGTAGGTGAGTCTTATGAAAAATAAATTGAAATTTTTGACGAAGCAAAGTTTAGATAAAAAGATTAAAACAAAGTGGTTTAAAGGAGTTAATATTTTATTACTTGTACTATTTGTTTTAATTATGAATGTAGATCGTGTTATTTCCTTTTTTGGAGGAGATTTTGAAGAACAAATAACGATTTATGTTAAAGATGAAGTAAATGTGTATGATAGTTTTGTAAGTTCCTTTGAAAGTACTTCAGAAATGCTTGGTGAATCTAAAAATTTTGTGATTGAACAAACAACTGAGGATTTGGAAGTTTTAAAAGAAGAACTTACAAACACTACTGATAAAATACTTGTTCATATTTATCCTGATGAAGCTAATTATATGAAAGCTAGTATTATTTCTTATGAAGATATCGGTACTGTTTCTACACAGCTTATTTCTTCATCAATTAATAGTGTGAAATCTTTAGTTGCTGTTTCAGAAAGCGGACTTACTGAGGAACAAATTAATGCTTTAACTACACCAGTAGAAATTGAAACAATCTTGACGAATCCTGATGTTGAAAATCAAGCGGGAAAAGACATTGTCGCGGCTGGTGTGATGCTCATATTTATTCTTCCATGCTTTTTCTTACTCATTATGCTTGTTCAAATGATTGGTGCAGAAGTAAATGACGAAAAATCTACTAGAAGTATGGAAATAATTATTTCCAATGTTCCACCTAAGATTCACTTTTTATCCAAGATTTTTGCGTCTACCGCATTTGTAATAATTCAAGGTCTTTTGTTAATTTTATATGGCGGGATAGCTTTAATTGTTCGTAATATGCTAGGCGGAACTGGCCTTGCAGCGGTGAGTGGGGAAGTTACAAGTCAAATAGGTGAGATACTGCAAATGGTAAAAGATACAGGTGTATTTAGTTTATTGTTGCAAGGACTACCAATTATATTGATATTATTTGTGTTGTCGTTTATTGCTTATGCGATTGTTGCAGGAGTTTTAGCTTCAATGACAACGAGTATTGAAGATTTTCAACAATTACAAACACCAATTATGTTAATTATCTTAGTTGGTTATTATTTGGCAATCATGGCCGTTCAATTTGATGGTTCAGTTTTTATTGAAATTGCCTCTTATGTTCCTATGCTTTCTTTCTTGTTGTCGCCGGTTTTATATATGATTGGTCAAATTACAATATGGCAAATGCTTCTTTCAACAATTATTATGGCTTTGTTTACTTGGGTAATATTCCGTTATGGTCTTCGTATTTATAAAGTAGGAATTTTAAATTATTCTTCTTCAAAGCTTTGGAAGAAAATGTTTAAATCTTTGAAACAAAAATAAAATATCTATTTTGTAAAAATCATCATGAGAAATCATGGTGTTTTTTAATTGAGATTTTTTTTGTTTTTTAGTATAATCTTAGAGTAGGAGTAAAGAAGTATGATTAAGCTAAAAAGAAGGACAAAATTAGGTATTGTCATATTTTTAATCTTTTTAAATCTTTCTTTTTTTGTAATTGGTTATGTCAGTTATTTGTATCCTAAATTAGGAGATTTTCAAATTGAAAATGTTGTTGAAACGAATAAGTTTCTAACAGTAAATGTTTCTCCTTCAACAAATGCGACAAAATATGAAGTTACTGTAAAAAAAGAAGATGAAGTTATTTATCAAAAAAGCGATGAAACAAACCAAATTGTATTAGAAAATTTAGAAGCTGAACATAATGATGAATTGCAATTTCAGGTTAAGGCTTTTAATAAAAATGATGAAGTAAAAGAAAGTGCGAATACTTATAATTATGTCTATCAAGATGCAAGTTTTAAAAAAGATCAAATGTATTTTTATACAAATGGTGAGAGCATTTCTTTAACACTTGATGGTTACAATCAAAATGAAGATTATACTGTATATATTTATTATGGAAAAAAAATTGTGTATCAACAAGAACATGTTACTTCATCTATTATGATTCCATATGAGTCTTTAGAAGGATATTCGGGAAAGTTAAATGCTGTATTGTATAACAAAAATAAAAGAAAAATTAGTACATTTACTTTTTATTTAAATACTCCGGTTGTAGGAAAGGTACACATTTTGAGCCCGGAAGAGTCTTTTTCTACGAGATGGAATGATGTTAGTATCCATTTTCAGGGTGGCGAGAATGCGAATCATTTTTATTTGAATTTATACACTAATGCTGGTTTAGCAAATAAAGTGGAAGTATTTCCAGAAGATCACGTTATAGTTCTTCCTGCTGATTATTTGTTGGAAAACACAGATTATACGATTGAATTAGAAGCTGTTTATGAAGATTTTTCTGAAATTTCTGAAAAAGATGTATTTTCCTTACATGTAAGTGAAATAGAAACGACTAGTCCTGTTTATGTCTCTCATAACCCAAGTTTCATTAAAAAAAATACCGAAGTTTCTTTAAATACTAGCACGAGTGAGGCTACTATTTACTATACGACTGATGGTAGTGAGCCAACGGTACAAAGTCTTGTATATAAAGAGCCTATTCAGATTCAAAGTGACATGACCATTAAAACGTATGCAGTTAGTAAAAATCGTTATGATTCGGCTATCAACACTTATGAATTTCATATTGGTGAGAAAACGCCAGTGATTTATTTGAGCCCAAGTAATCAGTTTGGAAATTATGGTGTTCAAAGTGCTGGTTATACGACTGAAGAAGATATGATGAATCGTCTTGCTGATGTTATTGAAAGACATTTAAAAGAAGCAGGATTTATTGTGTATCGAAATAATCCTTATGGTGATATTAATGCTTGGAATGCTTTTTCAAATAGTGTAGGTGCCGACTTTCATTTAGCCATTCATTCTAATGCTTCTAGTACACATACAGCTAGAGGAATTGAAATACATGTTGATAAGGAAACTTCTCCTTCATTATCCATCGCGTCAAATGTATATAATAATTTATGGAGCATTTATCCAGGAAATACAGAGCCAACATATAATCGTGGTGTAAAATATGCTAGAGGCGAACTTGGAGAAGCTAATGACGAATATGTTCGAAATGGTGCTTTAATTGAAGTTGCTTTTCATGATCAGTATGATGATGCTTTGTGGATTGCTGAAAATTTAGAAGAAATTGGTCAAAATATTGCAAGTTCGATTATTTCCTATTATAATTAACGTATAGAAGGTGAAAATTAAATGAAATATATTTCTTTTGCAGTTCCTTGTTATAATTCTGAAGGGTATATGAAACATTGTATCGAGACTTTGTTAAAAGGAGAAGAAGATGTTGAAATTATTTTGGTGGACGATGGCTCAAAAGACAAAACAGGAAAAATTGCTGATGAATATCAAAAAAAGTATCCAAATATTGTAAAAGTAGTTCATAAAGAAAATGGTGGTCATGGATCTGGTGTTAATAAAGGTCTTGAACTAGCTACTGGCCTTTATTATAAAGTAGTAGATTCTGATGACTGGGTAGATGAGAATGCTTTAAAAATTGTTTTGGATACAATAAAGCGTCTTCATAAAGATAAACAAGACGTGGATATGATGGTTGTTAATTATGTCTATGAGAAAGAAGGCAGTCAAAAAGTTATTCGTTATGCTCAAACTTTACCAGAAAATCGAGTTTTTACTTGGGATGAAGTTGGTAAATTTAAAAAAGATGCTTATTTATTAATGCATTCAGTTATTTATAAAACTTCTCTTTTAAAAAAGATTCATTTACAGCTTCCGGAAAAAACTTTTTATGTAGATAATATTTTTGTTTATTATCCTTTACCATATGTTAATACGATGTATTATTTGAATGTAGATTTTTATCGTTATTTTATTGGTCGAAGTGATCAATCAGTTAATGAGCAAGTTATGATTAAACGTATTGATCAGCAAATTTTTGTAACTAAGACGATGATTGATTTTTTTGATCCATATGATTATTGGGAATCAAATAAGAATTGTGCTAAATATTTGATTCATTACATTGATATTATGATGAGTGTTTCTTCTATATTGCTTCAAGTTTCTAATACAAAGGAAAACCAAGCTAAAAGAAAAGAATTATGGAAATATTTAAAAGAAAAAAATCCTAAACTTTATCGAACTTGTCGTTTATCTTTGAGTGGAGCGACTTGTTTTCCACGGGCATTAGCTGTTCCTGTTTATCGGGTAGCTCAAAAAATATATAAGTTCAATTAAATTTTCGCTTGTGTCAAGCATCTGTAAATTGACATGGGGGGG
>CALVMI010000081.1 GCA_944345045.1 uncultured Bacilli bacterium
ATGAAAATATAAAACAAATAAGTGAGATTTTAAGCAGTAAACAATTATTACAACATGAATTTTGGAATAAAACTATTGGGACTACATCCTATCCAGGTAAAAAATTATAATTTTTAAACTAAAAAAATATAAATAGAAAGAATCAATCAAACAGATTAATAATTTCTATAAGATTGATTATACGAGGAAAAAAACAATGAATAAACTAAAAACGGGAATATCTTTAATAATACTTGGCAATTTACTATATTTAGCCTATATCTATTTTGGGGGCAATGAAACGAGTTCTTTTTCAGCTTTTACAAGTGGTCTATTATTAGGATTATCTGTAGGTATAAACTTACTTGGAATCGTATTAGTTATAATCTATATTGTGAAAGAAGAAAAAAATAAAAAAGAGTAAGAGCTGGGTAAATATGGATAAATATGAAAAAATCAAAAAAGAATTTGAATTAAATGAAGATAAAGAAAAAGCTTTATCCATGTCCAAATACATGAGAGATTTATTTCTTTTCTATGGCATTCAAACACCTAAAAGAAAAGCTATATATAAAGATTTTTTAAAAAAAGAAAGACAATCAAACAAAATAGATTGGCTTCTTTTAGATAAATGTTATGCTGATGAACACCGCGAATTTCAGTATTTTGTTTGTGACTATTTACTTAAAATGCAAGAGTTTTTAACATATGAAGATATCTCTAAAATAAAAAAATATATAAAAACAAAACAATGGTGGGATACAATAGATTTTTTTGATCAAATTATTAGCCAAATTGGTTTAAAAGATAAAAGGGTAGATGAATTAATGCTCAGGTGGTCCAAAGATCAAGATTTTTGGTTACGAAGAATTGCTATCGATCATCAATTAGGAAGAAAAGAAAAAACAAATACGAAACTATTAGAAAAAATTATTGTCAACAATTTTGGCAGTAAAGAGTTTTTCATTAATAAAGCAATTGGTTGGGCCCTAAGAGATTATTCCAAAACGAATCCCAAGTGGGTAGAAAACTTTATAAATAGGTATCAAAATCAGATGAATCATTTAAGTATTAAAGAAGCAAGTAAGTATCTTTAATAAAACTCCACGGATTGTTTGGATACTTTTTTCTTTTTTAAGTTATACTAATTTTGAAAGGAAAGAGTTTATGGATCAAGAAAAGATAGGAAAATTTATTCAAAAACAAAGAAAAGAGAAAAAAATTACCCAACAAGAATTAGCTGATCAATTGCATGTGACCGATCGGGCCATATCCAATTGGGAAACCGGAAGAAGAATGCCCGATGTTTCCTTTTATAAACCTTTATGTGAGATTCTAGGAATAACGATAAATGAACTTATATTAGGCGAAAAAATACCTGAAGAAAAACAAAAAGAAACTTCGGAAAATGTTCTTTTAAAAACATTGAAAAATAATGCCCAAAAGCAAAAAAGAAAAGATCATTTGGTAGGGCTATTATTTACTTCTTGCTTTATTATCCTTTTAATATTATTTATAACCGTCGCTCATTTTAAAGAAACATATCCCAAAATAAATATCTATAATATGTCTGTGGCAGTAAAAGAAGATGGCAAATTGGAAAAAAGACTTACCCTAAACAAACAAAATATTTATTACTATGGCCTTGATGGAGCCTTCGTTTGCGATGGGAATAATACTTGTGCTGAACTAATTGAAGCTTTAGAATATAAACAAATAGATACCGAAAAACTAGAAAAATATTTAGAATCAGAATGGCAATTAAATCGCTTAAAAAAAGAAAGTTTATATGATGGTGGTACAAATATTTATCATGCGGATGAATACTCGGTAATTCTTTGTCATACTACTACACAAAATAACGATGTGTATATAGGCCACTCTTCAATGATGGAAAAATTAGATGGCATCTACTGTGGTCGTAAAGCTCGCAAATTTGAAACGTTTTCAAGATCTTTCCAAATAGTGCAAACCAAAATGATAGATGAAGAAAATATGGAACTTAGCTTACGAAATATCGATGGTCAAACCGCAACTGTGATCGTTTCAAATACATATGAATGGCTTGTTGGTAAATCTTATGAAATTGAGTTTTTTACAAAGGAAAACTTTGATGATACAATAAAAAACATTTTTGATTATTCTGAAATTTATGGTATCAAAGAATTAGAAAACTTAGAAGATGGCCAAAACGAATCAATCGTTGTCATGCCAAGACTAACGAGTACAGCCGAATTAAATGAAATTGAAGACGTCGTCATGACAATTGTTGATGGTTCACTAACAAATAAAGGCGCTACGATATTAATTACCGATTATAGTGGCGAGATTTATACCTATAATCTTTGGTATCGTATCGATCAAAAAATAGATGGTAAATGGCAAGAAAGAGAGTATATTGTAGATGGAGATGTTGCTTGGAACGAACCTGCCTTTTACGTTGATAAAAACCATGAATTAGTGATGGAAGAGGACTGGTCATGGTTATACGGAAAGCTAGAAAAAGGAACGTATCGTCTTGTAAAATATGCTTCTGCCGATGATTTAAAACCAAAATATTTTTCCGTAGAATTTGAAATACCTTAATTTATGCCGAACAAAAAATAATAAGTATAAAAAATGAAGAATTATAATAAATTCTTCTTTTTTAATACAATGACTAAAATAATAGCTAAAGCAAAAGAAAATCCTACCATAACAATAAAAGAGTATGGATCGGTTCCAAAACTTCCCAAAGAAACATTCATGCCCAAAAAAGAAGCAATCATAGTTGGAACAGAAATAACTAACGTAATGGAAGTTAAAAATTTCATAATATCATTTAAATTATTAGAAATGATAGAACTGTACGTATTCATCGTATTTTCTAAAATTTCCCGACAAATATTAGCCATTTCAATACCTTGACGAATTTCAATTTGAACATCACGTAGTAGATCAATTTCTTTAGAAGATAATTTTGAGTTATTTTCAATTTTCTCTAAAACTGCTCGATTACCTTGTAAAGAAGTCGTAAAATAAAGCAAACTTTTTTGTAAACTGAGTAAGTGTTCTAAATCTTTATTACTTGATGCTTTTAATAAATCTTTTTCTTTTAAACGAATATCATCTTGAATTTCATTTAAATATTTTAAGTAATATTCAACGCTTTTACCAATAATCTGAATTGGAAAAGTATCTTGGTTAGTAAAATCAAGATCATTAAATTTGTCATTTAAAATGTCTTCAACAACTGGATGAGGTAAAAGACTAGTTGTAATAATACCATTTTCTAACAGAAAAATACCAAATGGAAGAGCCCGATATTTTTTCTTGCTACTTGTGAAAACATAAGGAATATTAATTACATATAGTAATGCGTTTTCAAAAAACTCAATATGAGGAAGTTCCGATTTATCTAATGTTTTTCTTAAAATTCGTTCTTCAATTCCTGTAACATTGCAAACGTCTTTAATTTCCTCATCAGTTGGATTTGTTAAATGAATCCAATAATTTTCAGAAATAGTATTTGTTTTTTTTCGTTCATGGTTTATAATTTGATATATCTGTTTCATATGATCACCTAGTATCATTGTAACACAATTTAAAAAAAATGATAGAATAATAATGAAATGAGGAAAAAATATGTTACACAAAGTAATTGGAAATACTCCAATGATGAAAATCACTTGCAAATATTTAGAAAAGACTTATACTGTATATGCAAAATTAGAAATGTTTAATTTAACAGGAAGCATAAAAGATCGTGTTGTTTATTATATGATTAAAAAAGCTCGTGAAGAAGGAAAACTTATCGATGGCATGCCTATTGTTGAAGTAACAAGTGGCAATACAGGTATATCCTTTAGTGCTCTTGGAGCCTACTATAATCACCCGGTTTATATTTTCATGCCTGATTGGGCCAGTGAAGAACGAAAAAAATTAATGGAAGCCTATGGAGCTCATCTATATCTAGTTAGCAAAGAGGAAGGCGGTTTTCTAGAATGCTTTAAAAGAGCAAAAGATTTCGCGTCATCCCATCACGCCTTTTATCCTGATCAATTTAGTAACGAAGCCAATATATTAGCCCATTATGAAACAACAGGAACAGAAATTATAAATCAACTTCCAGAAAAAGTAAGTGGTTTTATAAGTGGTGTTGGAACCGGTGGTACCTTAATGGGAATAGGAAAAAAACTTAAAGAAAAATTTTCTGATCTTCATATCGGGGCTATAGAACCAGCTAATATGCCTTTAATTTCTAAAAAAGAAATAAAAGGATCTCATAAAATAGAAGGAATAGGCGATGATTTTGTTCCAGAACTTTTAGATGAATCATTCATTGACGATATTTTCTTAATCGAAGATGATGATGCCATATATATGAGTCAACAGCTTAGTCTAAAAGGAATCGGAGTAGGAATTTCTTCTGGAGCAAATTTATTAGGAAGTATTTTGCTTGCTGCGAAGACAAATGGTCCAGTTGTAACAGTTTTTGCAGATGATAACAAAAAGTATTTGTCGACCGATTTAACTAAAAAGATAGAACGACCAAGTGATTTGACCCAAAAAATCGAAATTGTAAGTATTGATTTTGTGTAAAGAAAGTTGTCAATAAAAGAAAAACTTTCTTTTTTTCTTTTATAAAATGAAAAAAAGTTGGTATAGTATTGATATAGAATAGAAAAGAGTTGATTTTGTGGAAGCACCAAGAGTAATGGAGCACATTAAGCCTGCTCATATTGAATGTACTAAAGAAGATGTGGCAGAAGTTTGTATTATGCCAGGAGATCCATTAAGAGCCAAATATATTGCCGAAAAATTTTTAACAGATGTGAAAATGATTAATCGCGCAAGAAACATGTTTGGATACACAGGATATTATAATGGCAAAAGAGTCACGGTAATGGGACATGGTATGGGAATGCCAAGTGTTAGTATTTATGTTTTTGAATTGTTTTATTTCTTCGGTGTTCAAAAAATTATTCGTATTGGAACATGCGGTGGTCTAAAGGAAGAAATAAAAGTTCCAGATTTGATTTTAGCTAACAAAAGCTATACAGAATCAAATTTCGCTTATTCTTATAATGGAGACCCAACTCACATTGCTTATCCAAGCAAAAATTTAACTGAACAAATTCGCAAAACTGCCCAAGAACAAGGAATTTCTGTACATGAAGGCGCAGTGATGTGTACAGAACAATTTGGTTTTTATTCTGATAACGAAAATGTGTTAAAACGTGCTCCTGACAATTTGGATTTATATGGTGAAGAAATGGAAACATTTGCTTTATTCCATATTGCTGATAGTTTCAAGAAAGAAGCAGCCGCGATTCTTACTGTTGTAGATAGTAAATTTGAAAAAACTTTCTTAAGTATTGAAGAAAGAGAAAAGTCTTTAGATAAGATGATTAAATTGGCTTTGGATAGCATTTAATCCAAATTTGTCAAGTTTTTGTAAATTGACATGGGGGGGGGGTAGTTGTGATAAGATTACTATGAGAAATCATGGTAATCTTTTTGTTTCATGAATTCCATACTAGAAAAGAGGGAAAAACTTATGAAAAAGAAATTTTTACTAATAAGTATTGTTTTAATAAGTTTGGGCGTATTTTTTAGTATAGAAACCAAAGAAGAAATAAAAAATTATTCTAATGAAGAAAATATTGAATTAGCTATTTATATAGAAGAGGAACAAATAAATAGTATACCAAATAAAGATAGTGGCTATTATTTAGATTTAGAAAAGAGTAGTTGTACCAATGAGGCAACAATAACATGGGATAGTGAAACATGGAGTCCAGTGATTTTAAATGCCGAGAACTATCCAGTAAGATGTAGTTTATATTTTGGGAGTACTTATAAGGAAAGTATCTTAAATGGAACTGATCCAATCTTAAAAGATGAGTTAATACCAGTAAAAATCGATAATGAAGGAGTAGTAAGAAGAGCCTCTTTAACCAGTAAATGGTATAGTTACGAAGAGAAACAATGGGCCAATGCTGTTATACTAAAAGATGAAAGTGAAATCTATGTGGATAACGAGATTATACCAGAAGAAGCTATAGAGTCTTATTTTGTGTGGATTCCAAAATACAGATATCAAATATGGGACTTAGGACAATATGATAGTTTAACCTCAATTGATGAAAGCAAAGTTCATGAAATACCAATCATTTTTGGTGATTATACAACATTAGATGAAAGAGAAGGAGAATGTACAACACCAATGGAGTCTGGAGAAAGTGGAAATTGTAATGTAGGTGACTACATGACGCATCCAGCGTTCTTAAATATTCTATCAACAGGTTTTTGGGTCGGCAAGTTTGAGACAGGGTATGAGGGAGCTACAACTACAGCGGAAGCAGAAGTAAATGAAAGAGATGCAAGTAAGATAATAGTTAAACCAAATGTATATAGTTGGCGGGGAATACAAGTTGCTAATGCTTTCTATAGTAGTTATGACTACAAACGAAATTTAGATAGTCATTTGATAAAGAATACCGAGTGGGGAGCAGTAGCATATTTACAACATAGTAAATATGGATCTCAAACGAGTGTCCGAATCAACAATAATTCATCATACATAACGGGATATCAAGCTAATAATGAGCCAACATGTGGGTATATTGGAACAAATGAAGAATGTAATAGATATTGTTCCGATGGCACATGTAATACAGCATATCCAAATAGTATTTTAGCAAGTACAACGGGAAATATTTCAGGAATTTATGATATGTCCGGTGGTGCATGGGAATATGTGATGGGAGTCATGGTAGATGAAAATAACAATCCATTAAGTGGCACAAATAGTTTGTATAATTCTGGTTTTAATGGTCTATTTGGATGTCCAACATGTGAAAATGACTCCTCAGGACTTACAAGTTTAACCAATGGTTATGATTTTCCTGAACAAAAATATTATGATACATATGCATGTGGCACATCAAATCAACAATATATTAGAAGAATCTTAGGTGATGCTACAGGCGAGATGGGACCATTTGGCAGTGCAGCCTATTTAACTCAAACAAGAAATATTAGTAGTTGGTACGCCGACGAGTCTTGGTTTGTGTCTTCTACCCGTCCGTGGTTCGGGCGTGGTGGCAATCACGATAGTGGTCTAGATGCAAGCACGTTTGCATTCATTGATGGGCACGGTCATGCAGCGTCGTGGCGTAGTTTCCGTCTCGTTCTAACTCCAACATAAAAAAAGAATTTACTGAATTAATCTATTTACTAATTCGGTAAATTCTTTTTGTTTTTTTTCTAATTCTTCATTTGTCTTAGCTTCAAATCGAAGAGTTAAATTAGGACCGGTATTACTAGCTCTTACCAAAACCCAAGAATTCGGAAAATTCACCCGTACACCGTCAATATCTAAAAAATCATAATTTTTTTCTTGAACATAATTTTTTACCTGCTCAACAATTTGAAATTTTGTTTCATTTGAACACGGAATTTTAATTTCTGGTGTTGAAATATAATGTGGAACATTTGAAAGCAATTGACTAAAAGTTTTATCCGTTTTAGACAAAATTTCAATGAAACGTAGACCAGCATAAATAGCACTGCAAACTTCAGGACCACGATCATTAAAGAAAATGTGACCAGAAAGTTCACCGCCAAGTGGAATATTATTTTCTTTAGTATTCGCTTCCGTAAAACTTGTTCCTGTTCGACTCATATATACATTACCACCAAGATTTGTAATTTCATCTGTTAGACTTTTTGAACATTTAACATCGCATAAAAACGTTTTATTAGAAACTTTATGAATTAAATCTCGTACCGCCACTATCATATATTGATCAGCCATCACAAATTGACCATTTTCATCAATAATTCCTAAACGATCACCGTCACCATCAAAAGCTATTCCAACATCTGCATGTACCTCTAAAACTTTTTCTTTTAGCATTTGCATATTTTCTTCTACTGCAGGATCTGGGTGATGATTAGGAAAAGTTCCATCACTTTCATCACAAATATAGGTAGCTTCAATATTAGAAAACAAATTCACAGCGTCTTTTATAATTGTTGAAGTAACACCATTTCCTGGATCAAATACGACACGAATATTTTTCTCTCCCATTTGTATGTTTTCTTGTAAATAGGTTAAATATTTATCACGGATACTTCTATTTTCTGACATTCCATTACCAGATTTAAAGTTTCCTTTTAAAGTGTAATCTTTAAAATCTTCAATCATTTTTCCCCGAGCATTTGCAACGGGATCAAAAGAAAACTTAAAACCATTATCATCTTTAGGATTGTGACTAGCGGTGACCATAATGCCATAAGTGTTTTCTACATATCTTGAGTAGTAGTGCATAGGTGTTGTAATTTCACCATAATCAATAACATTAATTCCTGAATCTAGTAATCCTTTTTTTAAAGCATCTTTTAAGCTAGAAGAAGAAAGACGATTATCCATGCCAATCACGCATTTGTTTTTATCCAAAACTTCTTCTAAATAACTTCCATAGCTTCGTCCGATTGTATATGCAACATTTTCATTGATTTCTTCGGGATATTTTCCTCGAATATCATAGGCTTTGAAAATTTCTTTTTTCATTCTACCAACCCCTTTTATATCATATTCATTGTATCATAATTCTAGAAACTGTCAAATTCCTTCAGTTTTAGATTGACACTTTCTTAAAAAACGGATAAGATTTTGATAGGTGGTAGTAATGCAAAATCAAGGATTTTCAAATGATCAAATAATAAGAAATTCTTATCAACGTTCTTCCGAAAATCATCGAATTCAAAGAAGAAGAAAGAAAAAGAATGATGCGAAAAAAATAGCTGTTTTAGTTGGTCTTTTTGTTGGAATAGCCTCTTCAACACTTGGTTTTACTGTTGGCAAAAGTGTGGGAAAAAGACTACAACAAGTGGCATATGAAAAAGATTTAGAATTAGAAAACAACGAAATAAGTCGGGCAGTATCTTATTATACTGGTTTAGCTATAGAAATAATAGAAAATAATACGTATGAAACATTAAGCTATCCAGAAGGTTACTCTTTGGGAAGAAGAGGAGACTTCGGTTATGATCATTATGGAATTGCTAAGGATATTACAGATTATGATTTAGAACATCAAGGACAAGTTAATACCACACCATTACTAATTTGGCAAATTGATAAACAAATGAGCTACGCTGATTCTAACATGCCAAAAGTGTTTGAAAATTTAGATGAAAGTATATCTTTGGGCGCTACGGATATGGAATCTTATGCTAAAGAACTTGGTTATAAATTAGAAGATTTAGATAAAGCAATGAGTGAAAGAGCTTATACATTAACCGAAGAAGAAAATGTTGAGAAGGGACGTGGCTTATGAATAGTGAAACAACCTTTTATACTATAGAAGATAAAGAATATTTACTATTGGCCAAAACAAAATATCAAAATAAAACTTATGTTCTTTTAGTTAATCCTGATGATGAAAAAGATTTTTTAGTTCAAGAAGTAAATAATGAATCACCCGATTTGTTATATGGCGTAAGTCCTGAAGAAACAAAAACTGTTTTACAAATTTTTTTAGAAAAAATGCAAGAGATGTTTCATTAAACGTCTTTTTTTTATCCTTAGTGCATATCATTCTCTAGAGAGGATGATGAAATGAAAAGTGTAATACCTTTTACCAAAGAATTGGATTTTAATGCCAAGGTAAATGAAATCACAAGTATTTCTTTAGAAAGAGAGTTTGAAGTAGAAGAGGGAAGCGTCGTTGGTAATTTATTTGTTTCCGGTGAATATAAAAGTCACGAGATTAGTGTAAATGTTGTTCCTTTTTCTTTTAAGATTCCTTTTACTATTGAAATTCCTGATAATTTAGACAAAGATTCTATCACAATTGAAATTAGTGACTTTGCTTATGATATGGTAGATGATAGTAAAATAAAAGTGAATATTGAGTTAGAATTAGAAGGTGAAGAAGTTTTAGAAGAGGAAGTAGAAGAGGAAAACGAAGATCCAACTCCAGAAGTAAATCCGGAAGAAATTTTAGAAATGTTTGAAGATCGTAATGATGAAGAAGATAATAAAGATACCCCTTCACAAGAAGACATTGCAGATTTACCTAGAGAGGAAGAACAAATTGTGCTTACAAATACTAATGACGTAGCAGACGAATATACCACATATCACATCCATATTATTAAAGAAGGCGAAAGTGTGGAAACAATTTGTACTATGTATAATACCACTATGGATATGTTAATGGATTATAATGATCTAAGTAATTTGGCTGCTGGCGAAAAATTAGTTATTCCATCTACCGATGAATGAGCGTAGTTTAGAAGTTTTAAAAGACATTTATAAACCATATCGTTATACAATATCTGGTAATGCTCATATTTTGAAATCAACAAGTGGTGATGTTGTACTAAAGAAAAAAGATCGGGATATAAAATCGCTTTATACGTATTTACAAAGTCGTGGATTTGATGCTTTTCCAGAACTTTTAGACGATACAAGAGAAGGCGTAAACGTTTTTGAATATGTACCAGACACAAAGATGCCAACAGAGCAAAAAGCCATGGATTTTGTCAAAATCGTCGCTCTTCTCCATCAAAAAACAACGTACTTTAAAGAAGTAACAGAAGATGATTTTAAACAAATTTATGACAACATAACAGAACAAATCAATTACTTGCGTTTCTTTTATCAAAACTTATATGAAGAATATTTTAAAAGCGTTTTTCCTTCACCTAGTGAATATCTTCTATTAAGAAATATTTCTAAAATATTAGCATCTCTTGATTTTTCTGCGAATGAATTAGAAAATTGGTATCAAAGTGTTTCTAAAATGACAAAATATCGGGTTTGTCAAATTCATAATCACTTATGTTTAGAACACTATCATAAATGTTCTAAAGATTGTTTACTTAGTTGGGAAAAAAGTCGTCAAGATAGTCCCGTTTTAGATATGGTGAACTTTTATAAATGTTCTTGGTTTGATTTAAACTTTGAAGTGCTTTTTCATGAATATGAGCGAATATGTCATTGGAGTGAAGAAGAAAGAAAATTATTTTTTATCGTGATTTCTATACCTCCTAAATTTGAAGAAAAAGGTTCCTATTTTACGCGCGTCAAAAATATAAGAGAGGTTTTAGATTATGTTTTTAAAACGGAAAATTTAATACGGCCATATTATGCGGTAGAGCAAGAAGAGCAAAAGGCAAACTTCAATTAATAAGACGAAAATATTAAAACGAAGTGGTAAAATAAAGGTAATAATAAGTTGATAAAAAATCAAAATACATAAGCTAAAAATAAGTAAAACCGTAAAAAAACTATTGTGACAATTTCTTTTCATTATAGATCACCTAGTATAATATATGAAGAATTTTTTTGCTTGGTGTTTATCTCTTGACGCAAAGTCAAAGGTTGTGTATAATTATAGCAGAGTAGGGAGTGTCTAAATGAAAAGACTAAAACGAGGGTTTACTTTGATTGAGTTATTAGCAGTAATAGTTATTTTAGCAGTTATTATGTTAGTTGCTGGCCAAAATGTTTTTAAAATTTTGGATGATGCTCAAAAAGGCGCTTTCCGAACTGAATTTTTAGATTTCTTGAATTCTGCTCAGCTAGCAGCTCAAATGGATGTCATGAATGGAAAACTAACAGCAAGTAATCCAAGCAGGTGCTATAGTTATCAACAATTAACGGAAGAGTATGGGTATTATGATCAAAAAAGCGGTTATAATGGAAGTGTGCAAGTAAACTATACAAATGGAAATTTTAAAATTAGTGGATGGTTAAGTAGTAGTCAGTATATGATAACTGATGCTAATGATACGGTGACAACGGATGATATAGATGCTGCAAATGGTGCTTCCGCTAGTGCTACATGTGGAAGATAAATGAAAAGGTCTAGAAATAGACTTTTTCTTTTGGTATACTCATAAAGAGGTGGAAGTAAATGATTATTGGAAGTCACGTTTCTTTTGGAAGTGAACAATTACTTGGAAGTGTCAAAGAAGCTCTTAGTTATGGGGCAAATACCTTTATGTTTTATACTGGTGCTCCCCAAAATACGATGCGTAAAGCTATTGATAAAGAGCTAACTATTGAAGCAAAAAAAATGATGGAAGAAAATGGTATAAATATAGAAAACGTCATTTGTCATGCACCATATATTATTAATTTAGCTAATCGTAAAGACCCTTCAAAATGGGAATTTAGTAAAAATTTTTTGATGCAAGAATTGGATCGATGTGATGAGTTAGGGATTTCTTATTTAGTTTTGCACCCCGGAAGTGCCGTTGGTCTTGCCAAAGAGGAAGCCCTAAAAAATATTAAAGATGCTTTAACAGAAATAGAAAAAAAGAATAATCATTGCATGATTCTTTTAGAAACTATGGCCGGAAAGGGTACAGAGTGTGGTTCTTCCCTAGAAGAAATCGCCTATTTATTAGAAGGTTTTTCACATATGGGTGTATGTATTGATACATGTCACTTAAATGACGCGGGCTACAATATGCAAGACTTTACGAAATTTCTAGAAATGTTTGAAGAAAAAATTGGCCTTTCTAAAATTAAATGTGTCCATGTAAATGATAGTAAAAACGTTTTAGGCTCACATAAAGACCGTCATGCTAATATTGGTTACGGTTCAATAGGTTTTGAAACCATAAACAAAATATGTCATGAAGAAAAATTAAAAGATGTTCCAAAAATTTTAGAAACACCTTATGTTGGTACATCTTGGGAAGATAAAGAAAGATTATATCCTCCATACAAATATGAAATTGAAATGCTAAAAAAAGAAGTTTTCAATGATAAGTTATTAGAAGACATTTTAGCATATTATAAAAGATGACCGTATTTTTGATAGTACATGACAAATAATCTTTGAATTTTTACAAAATTTTCTGTCGAAAACTTATCTTTAAATCTGTCAAATTGTAGTAAATTGGGATTACGAATAATCATTTCCCAATTTTTTTTGACAAAAGTATAAGTAAAACTTAGTTCTTCTTCAGTTAAAATAATGTTGTTTTTCATTGCAAAAGATTGTACTTCTTCTTTAGTTAACTTATCCATATATCTCTTAATCAAATTATACATTAAATCACCTAATATATAGTATGAATTTGTCAGATTTTTAAATACTAATTTTAGGTGGTTTTATGAAAAGAAAACTTTTTATATTTAGTATTTTTTGTGTTTTTTTCATTATTTTATATCAAATTAATGGCTTAAATCATGTTTACTATAGTACGTTATATGAACAACAAACTAACAAAATTGTTTATGGTTCATCGGCTATGCGCGGCAGAATATTAGATCGAAACGGTAAAGTACTCGTAGATAATGAAGGATATATTTTAGTAGTGTATCATAAACCAGTAAATGAAACAGTGGAAAATCAAATTTATATTGCTTCTTTACTTACACCATTTTTAAAAGATTTTTATTTAACTGAAACCAATTTAAAAAATTATTATTTAGCGACAAATAACAATGGAAAAGAATTAATTACTGAAAGTGAATGGCAACTTTGGGATGAAAGAAAATTAACTAATGAAGACATTTCTAAATTAAAATGGGAAAGAATTACCAACGAAATGATTGAGTATTCTTTAGAAGAACAAAAGATCATTTATTTATTTTCTAAAATGAATGAAGGGTATAGTTACGAAGACAAAGTTTTATTAGAAGATGTAAGTGATGAAGAATTAGCTAAAATTACGGAATTACAAATTTCGTCTATTCGTTCCGTAATTGAAGCAAGAAGAGTTTATCCTTACGAAGATACCTTAAAAAGTATTTTTGGGAGTATTGGCAGTATTCCAGCAGAATCTCTTTCTACTTATTTAAATGATGGCTACGCGATAAACGATATTGTAGGTGTAAGCGGCCTAGAAAAAGAATATGAAAATATTTTAAAAGGTAAAAAAGCCAAGTATGTTATTAATTCAGATAATACATTAACTTTAATTGAAGAAAGTAAACCTGGAAGTGATATCGTTTTGAATATTGATATAGATGTTCAATTAAAGTTAGAAAGCATTTTAAAAGAAGAAATGATCTTAGCAAGTAAAAGAAAAACAAGTACGTATTTTCATGAAGCCTATGCGATGGTTGGTGATCCGAAAACCGGTGGTGTATTAGCCTTAAGTGGTTTAAAAATGACTGATGAAAAAACTTTTCAAGATATTACCATTACAGTTTTTACCTCTTCTTATGCGATGGGAAGTGTAGTAAAAGGGGCTAGTAATACCCTTGGTTATTTAACAGGAGCGATCGAAGTAGGAAAAAAAATAAAAGATAGTTGTGTTAAACTTTACAGTGAACCGGCTAAATGTTCTTACACCTCTTTAGGATATATAGATGATATCACCGCCTTAAAAACTTCTTCAAATTACTATCAATTTATTACAGCCATTCGTTCCACTGGCCAAAAGTATTCTTATAATATGAAATTTTCTGTAACGGAAGAAAATTTTCAAAAATATCGTGATGTCTTTGCTTCCTATGGTTTAGGAACAAAAACTGAAATTGATTTTCCCATTGAATATACTGGCATAAAAGGAACGACTATTGCCGGTGATCTTCTTTTGAATTTTGCGATTGGGCAGTATGATACATACACCCCAATTAGTCTTATGCAATATATTCATACGATTGCGATGTATGGTAATCGTTATGCTCTAAAATTAAAAAAAGAAAGTTACAATACTTTTTTAAATCAAGTTGGTTTAGAAGAAGGATACTACGACCGAATTACCGAGGGTATGTATCAAGTTTTTCACGGTGGTACAGCCAGTAGCTATGTGGCTAAAAATTTAGAAGCTGTAGGAAAAACAGGTACTGCAGAAACATTTTATGATAGTGACGCTGATGGTATAGTAGATACGCCAGTAATAAATTCCACTCTTGCTTATTACTTTCCAAGATCGGATCCAAAATATTCCGTAGTCATCGTCGCTCCATACCTGACAAATAGTTCTTCTTCATCATACCCCTTTACAAAATATGTCAGTTTAAAAATAAGTAAATATTTATCTTCGTTATAATTGCTTTTTAAAAACCTTTTATGATAAACTAGAAATAGGAAAGAAGGTTTTTAAAACTATGGACAAAAATAAGTTAGAAGAAATGAAAATGGGGTTAGAAAGTGTCAAAGAAGTAAAAGACTTGCAAAATCTTATTATTCAGATGTTTGTCAAGAAAGAATGCGATATAAATGCTTCCTATGTTAGAAGTGCGCTTGGAAAATCTGTAACAGGAATGGCAAAAGCGGCATCAAGAGATCCAGAACTTGTTGAAAAAGAATATATTTCTTTGTTTGAATTAAACGAAGAAGAAATAAAAATGTTAGAAAGAATGACCTCTACTTTTGTTAGCAATGCCATTGGTTATTCTATAATTTTTGAGGATATCGCACGTGCCAAAGCCGCCTATGAAGCTGATAAAAATACATATGATCAAATTTATGAACGTTTATCTTTAGTTCCTATTAAAGAACAGACAAGAACAAAATAGGGGGAAAAAATGAAAAAAGAAAGTGTATTAGGTAGTGTTTTTGGAAGTGTTCTCCTTTTATTATTAGGTAGTATCTTTTTACTTTTTCCAATTCTTTCCATTACCGATGTTTTATTCGTCTATCGTTTATTTTTAGGTGGCTTTACGATTGTTTCTTTACTACAATTTATCATTCAATTTAAAAGTAAAGAATATTCAGCATTTTTCTTGTTTGTCATAAGTATTGTTTTATTAGCAGTGAGTTTCTTAGCTGAATTTTCTACTCCTAAAGTTCTTGCTTTAACTTTACTCATTTGGCTTTTATTTGTTTCCTTAGGAAAAGTAAAAAAAGCCGATTTCTATCATGATCGTAAAAGTAAAATTTGGTGTATTTTAATGTCTTTATGGTTTTTATTCTTCATCTGTGGTATCTTTACTTGTTTAAATTTTGGTTTTAGTAATGAAGTAAGTGTTTTAGGATTTGGCTATTTAACTTTTTTCTATGGTGCCTTAGATTTACAAGAGTATATTTTAGTATACTTGACAAGAGGTAAGATTAAATGAGACTAGTTCAGGATTTTAATGAATATCAACTTCTTGATATGGCTGATGGTGAAAAATTAGAAAAGTGGCAAGATATTATTTTAGTAAGACCAGATCCGCAAGTAATATGGCCAACAAAAACATATGAAAAGAAATGGTCTACCGCACATGCCAGATATCACCGTAGTAAAAGTGGCGGGGGTGCTTGGGAAATTATCAAACAAATTCCTGAACGTTTCACTGTTCATTATAAAGATTTAACTTTTTGCTTAAAACTAATGGGATTCAAACATACGGGCTTATTTCCTGAACAAGCAACCAATTGGAATTTACTTAGAGAAACGATCAAAAATGCAGACAGACCTGTCAAAGTTTTAAATTTATTTGCTTATACTGGTGCGGCAAGCGTCGCAGTTTTAAAAGAGGGGGCCGAAGTAGTTCACGTAGACTCTTCTAAAGGTATGGTCGAATGGGCTAAAGAAAATGTTAAAATAAATCATTTAGAAGACAAACCAATTCGTTTTATTGTTGATGATTGTCTAAAATTTGTTAAAAGAGAAATTCGCCGTGGCAATACTTATGATATTATTTTAATGGATCCACCAAGTTTTGGTCGGGGAAGTAAAAAAGAAGTTTGGTCAATTGAAAATGATTTATATCCTTTACTTACGGCATGCCAAGAACTCATGAGTGAAAATTTCCTTTTATTTATGATTAATTCTTACAGTACAGGATTATCCAAAATGGTTATGGAAGACCTTCTTTATTTAACGGTCAATCAAAGGGAAAACGGAATAATTTCTAGTGATGAAATAGGTTTACCTATGGTAGATAGTAAACTTGTTTTACCGTGTGGCCAAACCACATTATGGCAAAAGAAAAGAACTTAGGAAAACTTAAGTTCTTTATTTATTTGTAACGATTAGTTTCATTGCTGTTTTATTTTCGCCATTAATTGTAATGTCGTTAAAGGCTGGAATAACAATTAAATTGTCACCACTTGGCGCTACAAAACCCCGAGCAATCGCGACAGCTTTAATAGCTTGATTTAAACTTCCAGCTCCAATTGTTTGAATTTCAACCATTTTTTGTTCGCGATAAATATTAGCAATGGCTCCAGCAACTTTACTAGGATTTGATTTTGATGAAACTTTTAATATTTCCATATTTTCCCTCCGTTAAGAAATTGTATGTTGCAAGAATAAAAAAAAGACCACTATTGTAAAAATAGTAGTACACCGGCTAAAAAGAGCCCTAAATTTAGAATAACAAAGAGTAAAGCTAAAGCATTAGCATAACCAGCTTTGGCACCTTCACGTTCTTTTTCTAAAACAAGTTCCATTTCTTTTTGTCTTTCTTGTTCATATTGTTCTTCCAATTTATTCTTAATCGGAGCAATTTCATCATTATACATGCCAATTTTTCCTTGAAAAGTTGCACTTAAATTAGGAAGTACTTGTGCATTACTAAAAAAACGATCAAAAGCTTCAACATTTGTTTTTGCTTCATCATTTAAATAGGGAAGATAGTATTTTGCCCGTTTAATATAATCTTCATAAAAGCTAAGTTTTTTTAAATCATCTTCTGTTAGACTATTTTGTTGGAGAATTCTAGAATAATCTTCACCATCGATCATTTTTTTAACTCCTTTCCTAAGTCCTCTAAACTAACCGTTTCCTTATTTGCTTTTAACAAATTATAAATTTCTAAAACGCGTTGTGGATTATCTGTATCATAACGATATTTAGAGTTTAATTCATCAACAATTACCAAAAAAGGTGGTTGACCATTTTCAATATATATTTTTGCAATGTTCGGATTTCTTTTTCTTCTTTGTCGTCTATAATTATTCATTTGATTTGTCTCGACATATAAACGAATAATTTGAAAAACATCTTCTGATGTTAAAGAATTATCCATCAAACTTTTGCGTAATAATTCATTATATAAAATTTCTGGCAAATAAAAATCATGAATGTCTATTTTTGCAACTTTGTCATTTATTTTGCAAATTAAATAATCATCTTCAATGAAAAGAGTGTCTTGAAAAGTAGGATTATATTTTTTCCATTCTTGAAGATATAAAAAGTTGTCCTGCATAATCTTACTATTCATATACGCACTTCCTCTAGTCTAAAATTATTATAGCATAAAAAAATTGAAAAAAAATACCAATTTGTTCAATTTTGAAAATTTGTAGTATAAAAGACTCCAATTTTAAATTTTGGCTTAGCCAAAAAAGAAAAAGAGATAATAAAAAGCTATCAAAAAGAAAAAATTGGCCATTTGACGAGCTTTTTTCCTTATGTTTTAATGAGGCAGAAAGGAGGTTTTCTATGAACACAGTTGTCTTAATCGGTCGTTTAACTTCCGAACCTGTTTTGACAGAAACAAAAGAAAATAAAGAAAGAACTGTGATTCAACTCGCAGTACCAAGAACTTTCAAAAATGTCGATGGAATCTATGAAACAGATTTTTTTCGTTGCATTTTATGGAATGGAATAGCCAAAAGAGCTAAAGAGTATTGCAAAAAAGGAGATATGGTTTGTGTAAAAGGACGTCTTCAAGTAAGAGAATATGAAGAAAATGAAGAAAGAAAATTTATTACAGAAGTAATCGCGGAAAGTATTTCTTTTGTATCAAGTGCAAATCGTAAAGAAAAAAGTACCTAAAAATGACTATTCAAGAATATTTTTACATAGAATGTATTAGGTGAAAAAATGAATAAGTATTTGAGAGTTTTTGGGATTTTATCCATTCTTTGTTTTAGCTTTTATTACACGGAAAAGATTGCTTTATTTATGCAGAAAAAAGATCCTATATATGAAACAATTGAAGCATTAAAAAACGAATATGAAGTAGAGTCGGTAGATGCCGTGATATATGACGAATATATTATTCCTGGAGTCGTTGGCAAGAGGGTTAATGTCGAAGAAAGTTTTCGAAATATGAAATATCTTGATGCTTTTGATGAAACCAAATTAGTATTTAATGAAATTTATCCTAATATTTCTTTAAATCAAAATAAAGATAAAATTATTGAACAAGGAAACAAAATTCATCAAGCCGTTTCCTTGATTACCAAAGATGAACAACTTATCACTTATTTAGAAGAAATGGGTATCAATTACGCAGTTTTAACTACAAAAGATACTGTAGATTCTCATCGGAAATATGGAACAAAAATCAATTATGATTTTACAAACTATAAAGAAGTAGAAAAACAATTAAAAGAAAATAAAGAACAAAATGATTTATGTTTTATTACTCCAAACAAACAAGATTTTTGCACATCTCAAGGTAAAACATTAATTAAAGAAACTATATCTTTAAATAAAAGCAATTTTTCTAAAAATTATAGCCAGATCACTTCCGGAAATATTCTTTACTTAGGAGATAATCTAGGCATTGCTTATTTAAAAGTTTTATTAGATCAAATTCGTTATAAAGGTTTAGAAATTCTTCCTCTTACCGAATTGATACAAGAAAGCATCTAAAGTTATTAATATTTATTTTATTATAAAAAACGAAAAAAAGTGCTTAAAACATATTGACTCCGGGGGGGGCCATATGATACAATCATCTTATAAGAATAAGGTGATTTTTTAATGAAATTAGAAAAATATAAAAACAAAGATCCCAAGAAAATAGGCATAATTGTATTTACTGTAATTTGTATTTTATTAGTAGCAGGTGTATTTATTTATACCTCGTTTGCCTCATTTCAAACAAACAAAACTTTTAATATCATAAATGGAGAAGTAGAAGATTTAGGAGATGTCTATTTTGCTTTTTATGTGGATAATGAATTAGTAAGTGAAATGCCTATGCAAAACTCAGGATATGTTTTTAGTTCATCAGAATGTACAAACGGAGCTACAGTTGAATGGGATAATACAAAATGGTCTCCATTAGTTACAAATTTAACAAAAACTAGAACAAAATGTACTTTGTATTTTACGAAAACAAAGAAAGTACAAACGGTCTTAGGAGAACTAGAAGTATATGAGTATACCCCAGATTTTACGAAATCTGCATGTGATGATGAAACATGCGAAAGTCATGAGAAAGGAATCTTTGAAACAGAAGATGCCGATGGAGCAACATATTACTATCGAGGTTCAGTTGAAAATAACTATGTTTTATTTGCCAATCGATATTGGAGAATCATCAGAATTAATGGTGATGGCACAATAAGAATGATCTACGATGGCACTGAAGCGCATGACAATGGAAAATCAAGTACTGATAGACAAGTAGGAACAACAGAGTTTAATGCAGCATACAATGATAATATGTATGTAGGGTATATGTATACCAGTGGTGAGCCTCATGGCACAGGAATGTCTTCAACTATCAAGCAAGCAAATGACAATTTTTATACAAGCGTGTTAGCTTCTTACTCAGAATATATTGATACAAACGCTGGCTTCTGTGGGGATAGAAGTACATTAAATAATCAAGGTGGTGTCGGCACTGGAACAGTAACAACGTATAATGGAGGCTACATAAGAGTAGTAGAAAGTGATCCTGATTTAACTTGTTCTAATACAAGTGATTTATATACGGTATCCTCATCCAATCAAGGAAATAAAGCTTTAACCTATCCAGTAGGCTTAATCACAGTAGATGAGGTACTACTTTCAGGAACTGGTGGCGGCGTATTTGATGGCAGCTTGAATCATCAACTAACAAGTCCAAATAGCTATTTAACAACCGGAAATCATTTTTGGACAATGACCCCAGCCGGAGGATACAACCCGTTCGGTTATACTGGCTGGGGTTCTAATGTTTTTGGCGTCTACCCTTCTGGTAATTTAGATGACTTTTACTATCCTGTTACTAGTGGACTGCGCCCTGTCATAAATATTCGAAGTGATGTTACAATAAATGGAAGTGGAACGAAAGATGATCCTTATACCTTAAGTCTATGATCTTGCAATCTTCTTTTTTTTTTGCTATAATGAACTCACGTTAAAAAGCTTTTTAGAAGTTCTTACTTTTTGAAAGAACGATTTTTAAAACAGAAGGAGAGAAGATTTTTTGATGGAAAAAATACGAATTTTTAGCTTGGGTGGCTTAGATGAACTTGGAAAAAATACCTATGTTATTGAAATAAATGACGATATTTTTGTTTTTGACTGCGGTCTTAAATATGCCTCAAATAACATGTACGGAATAGATTATGTAATTCCTGATTATGAATATTTAGTAAAAAATAAACAAAGAGTTAAAGGTGTTTTTATTACACATGGTCATTATGAAAACATGGGAGCAGCAGCTGATTTAGCTAAGACAATCCCTGGGATTAAATTTTATGCAACTCATTATACAAAATTTGTCTTAATGGATTTAGGAGTTAAAGAAGAAAATATTGTTGAAATTACGCCAAATAAAACTTTGAAATTTGGTTCAATTACTATTTTCCCTTTACCAGTAAGTCATAGTGTCCCAGATGCTGTGATGTATTCAATCAACACAAGTCATGGAGCAATTTGCTATACAGGAGACTTTATCATTGATCCTTTAATGCGCGGTTCATATGATATGGATTTAGGAAAAATTGCTTATGTTGGAAAAAAAGGAGTCCTTTGTTTATTAAGTGAATCTGTTTTTTCTGAACATGTTGGACATACCTCGCCATCACATCGTTTAGCGAGCTTTTTTGGTGATATTATAGGTAAATATGATAAAAGAATTTTATTTAGTGTGTTACCAACTCATTTATATACCATAAACGATATTTTTGAGGCAGCCAAAAACTCTCATCGAAAAATTGTAATTATGGGTAAAAAGTTACAAAACTTTATTCGCTTTGCTAAAGAAAATGGATATTTAAATTATCAAGCAGATTTAATTGGTGATTTATCAAATGTGGAAGATGAAAATGCCATTTTACTTATTTGTGATGATAAAGCAAACGCTTATGCTTCTGTAAGTAAAATTGTCAATGGTTATGATAAATTTATTACTCTTCGTAAAGACGATGCTTTTGTTTTTGCTGAACCAAGATATGATGCCAATGAAAAAACGATTGTTAAATTAGAAAATGACTTAGCAATGGCTGGCTGTAAAATCGTTTCTCTTCCAAAAGATAAACACATTTTACATCATGCTTCTAGTGAAGACTTAATGCTAATGATTAAGCTTATGAACCCATTGTATTATATGCCTGTAAAAGGTGAATATCGTCATATGGTCAATAATGCGAATCTAGCTAATTCCTTAGGTATACCTCCAGAAAATATTTTCTTAAAACAAAATGGTGATGTTGTAACTATCGTTGATGGAAAATTTGTTGATAAAACAGAACACATTAAAGTTAAAGATACTTTAATTGACGGGAAAAGTAGTGATGATGTAGGCGAACTTGTCATGAAAGATAGAGAAATGTTAAGTGATAATGGGATTGTTTTAGTAAGCGCTACGATAAGCAAAAAAGATAAAGTTTTATTAGTTGGTCCTGAAATAACTACTAAGGGTTTCATTTACGTCAAAGAAGCTAAAGAAATGATTCAAAAAATGAAAGAAATTAGTGAAGATGTAATTACAAGAAATGTAACAGATACTTATGTAGATTATAATGGAATAAAAACAGAACTTCGTTCTGAACTAAGTAATTATTTATATGAACAAACAGAATGTAAACCAATGATTATTGCTGTTGTTCAAGAAATTTAAGATAGGATTTTTTCCTGTCTTTTTTGAATTGACAAGAACCTAGAACCACTTTATAATGATACTAGAGTAGGTGGTAGTATGGATGATAAAGTTAAAAATATTTCTTTAAAAGTGCATCATGAAAAACGCCTTCGCAAAATTTTTTGGATTGTATTAGCAATCATTATTTTTTGCTTACTTCTTTTTTATTTTGTTGTAGGTATTATTTATAGCCGCGGAAATTTTAGTATTAATATGGAGCAAGATTTATATTTTGAAGATGGTTTGCTAATTTATGATGATCCAGAATATAAAGTTTTCAGAACAGAACTTCTAGCACCATCACCAAAAGTTTTCGACGATATGTTATCACCTTGGATACCTTCTGATATAGCTAATTTAGGAGGTGGAAGTCATAACGGTGATGAATATTTAGCCTATACTTTTTATATTGAAAATACAAGTGAAGCAACAACGGACTATTGGATGCAAATCGTCATTGAAGATGTTATTAAAAATATTGATGAGGCTGTACGCATTCGCCTTTATCGAAATGGCACCGAGACAACATATGCAAAAGTAAGTAGTGTTACAGGTGAAAGAGAAGAAGGAACCGTTGCTTTTGCAAGTGATAGTTTGGTAACTTCAATGTATGTCCCAGATTTCGTTCCGGGAGCAATTGATGAGTATACATTAGTTATTTGGGTAGATGGCGACGACTTAGAATGCACCGATAATATTTTAGGTGGAGAGTTTAAAGTTCATATGGATTTCTTACAAGATAATCCTGTCGAAACTGGCACGTAAAGTCCAGTTTTTTGGTGGTGTTATATGGAATTAATTTGGCTCATTATCGGTTTTATTTTAATTATTGTCGCGTCAAATCTCTTAGTAGATGCAGCATCTTCTTTAGCATTAAAATTTAAAGTTCCCAAAATGCTTGTTGCTTTAACTATTGTCGCATTTGGAACTTGCGCACCTGAAATAGCAATTTCTTTTCAAAGTGTCGCAAATCAAAATGGGGAAATGGCTTTTGCAAACGTGATCGGAAGTTGTGTTGTAAATGTCTTTTTAATTATTGGTTTAGCTAGTTTCTTAAAACCAATTAAAGTTCAACATCAAACGATCAAAAAAGAACTTCCTATTCTTTTAATAATTACGGTAGGTTTTGCTATTTTAATGCTTGATAGTATGTTTAATCCTTTAACGGCAAATACATTTTCTAGAGCCGATGGCATTATGTTACTTCTTTTATTTAGTTTATTTATCATGTATTTAATTGGTATGCTCTTTAAAAGAGGAGCAGAAGTAGAAGATGTAGAGATTAAATATTCACCATCTGTTGCTCTTTTTCTTCTTATTCTTACAATTGTAGTCATTACCTTTAGTAGTGATCTCATTGTCAATAATGCCGAGATTATCGCAAGAAATTTAGGAATCAGTGATAAAATCATCACGATGTTCGCTATTGTAATTGGTACGAGTTTACCAGAAATGTTTATGACAATCACAAGTGCCAAAAAAGGTGAATTTGATATCGCGATAGGAAATATTATTGGCACTAATATTTTTAACATTTGTATTGTTTTAGGCCTACCAACCATTATTTATGGTGATGTGCTTTTAATCGGCTTTAATGGCATAGACATACTAGCGGTTTTCTTTTCTTCTTTTTTACTTTTTCTTTTTGCCAAAAGTGAAAGAGTAATCGATAAAAAAGAAGCAATTATCATGCTACTGTGCTTTGTTTTATATTATATGTATATATGCTTATAAATTTGTCAGCTTCCTGTCAATTTACGCAGAGACAGATGAAATTGCCTTAAAATGACAGAGAAAAGCGAAAAAACGTCAAAAAAATGTAAAAAATGCAAAAAAATTCATTTGAAAATAGACACATTGGGGAGGGGACATGATAAGATTGCTATGAGAAATCATGGTAATTTTTTTATTTATTTGATGAGATAGATATGACATCATAAGTCACGGGTAAAATGCTCAAAATAAGCTATAGTATTAGAAGAGGGATATTTATGCGTAAGAAAGTTATTGTATTATTAGGTATATTATTATTGATCACACTATCCATAGGTATTAGCTATGCTTCATGGAGAATTGAAGACACCCAAAATGATTTTAATACGTTAGGAAGCAAATGTTTTGAATTAACTATGACAAACGAAAGTGAAGGAATCACTTTAGAAAAAGCTTATCCCATAACCGATCAAGAAGGATTGGCTACAGAAGGATATACATTCACCATAAAAAACACTTGTAATACTTATGCGACATATGAAGTAAACTTAGAAGATTTATTATTAAGTGAAAATGAAAAAAGTTTATCAGAAGAATATATCAAAGTATCTGTAAATGATGGGACTCCAAAAAGTTTGATAACTTATGAAGAAAAAGCGCCGGTAATAGAAGGATCAGATAAAGCCTATGAATTAACAACTGGTTCACTAGCTCCAGACAGCGAAGTAACATATACAATAAAGCTATGGTTAGATGAAGAAACACCAGCGATTGAAGAAGTGATGAATGCAACATTTGAAAGTAAAGTAAGTATTGAAGCAGGATATATAGAGGAAGAGAAATTAGAAAATGAAATTCTTTTACAAGCAAATAGTCAAACAGAAGAAATAAATAATCAAAAAGAAACCTTTGAAATAACAGGAACAAGTACGAACTATAATTTAATTGAATATAGTTTAGACAACAGTCATTGGACAAGAATTGATGAGCCTAGTAAAAATGTAACCATAACTTATGATTTTGAAGAAGAAAAAACTTACACTTTCTATGTAAGAGATGAAGTAGGAAATATAAAAAGTGTTGAATTCACACCGACAAAACTAGATAAAACAGCTCCAAGAATAGATATTGAAGAAGTAGACAATCAAGAAAGTATTAATTTAAATATTACTTTAGCAGATGAAAAAGATTCTAATATAAATTATGCCATAACAGAAACAATAGAAAAACCGAGTGAATGGAATACTTATACTGAAAAAATTTCTTTTGGAATTACCGAAAATAAAACGTATTATATATGGGCACAAGATGGTTTAGGAAATACGACATATCAAGCTTATTCGGCAACAACTATCGATACAACACCACCAGAACTTACCATAACAAATAGTTTGACAACATGGGGTGCTAAAGACACGATTACCATTCAAGCAACAGATGATGTTATAGGAATAAGTGGAATAAGTATAAGTACAAGCGAAAACACATATAACTGGGAAGTAGTAGAAAATACATTAAATTATGAAACAACAAAAGAAGTAACTTCAAATGGAACCTATTACATTTCGGTAAAAGATGCCTATGAACATATCACCACAAAAAGTATTGCTATTGATAAGATAGATGATATCAATCCAACAATAGAGAGTATTAGTAGTGATACTAATTGGGGAACAACTAACCATATTACTGCCATATTAAAAGATGAAGAAAGTGGTTTAAGTGGATACCAAATAACGAGAGAAAACACAGAACCAACAGAATGGATAAGTATTACAGGAAATAGTTATTCCTTAAATTATGAAGCAACAGAAAATGGAACCTATTATGTATGGATAAAAGATGAATTAGGCAACATTTTTAATTCAACTATAGAAGTAAATAGAATTGATACTACAGCTCCTGTAGCCAA
>CALVMI010000082.1 GCA_944345045.1 uncultured Bacilli bacterium
CTAGAGCTATAATGTCTAGATTTTTTTTTAAAAGTATATTATACTAATAACAGTCATGCTGAATTAGCTCAGTTGGTAGAGCAACGCCCTCGTAACGCGTAGGTCGCAGGTTCGAGTCCTGTTTTCAGCACCAGATGTCTATTAAGCCCTTATTTAAGGGCTTTTTATAATCTGTTTTTTGGATTGCGTAACATTTCTCCTTTCTAATCTAATAATTTTTTTACTTTTTCATTATTTGAATCTTCATAAGGATGAGCATAAACTTGTTTAACAACATCAACTGATTACCAATCTTTCGTGATCATAAAACATAAATCTTTTCAAATAAAAATCATTTTTTCTTTTTAATTAAAGAAGTGGTTTCTAAATATTCATATGCTTTTTGGTAAGAGATTTTTTGATAATTTGCACATTTTTTCCAAATGCCTTTGATCCCATCATAAGAATCTATATGTTGGTAGTAGACTTTTTGAAATTCTTCCTCAACAAGAGTTAAAAAGTTTGTATATAAAATAGCCGCTTCTTTGCCGATATTTTTCTCTAGAATTATTGGAATTTCATTAGTCTTAGCAAAAGCAAGTTTATAAAGCATGTCCTCTCCCCAAAGTTGTTCTAATCGTAAAGCTAAGGAAACTTCTTTTGAGTAGGCACACCCATTAGTTCGAAAATTGTATTTTAAAGCTACCTTGCGTGTTAATAACTCATTAATTCCTTCTTGCAAAGCATTGGCCCCGCCACTTCCACAAAAATGAAGTGCTTCATGTAGTAGCAAATCTTCATAATAATCTTGTGAAGTATATCCGGAAATAAAAACATGGAAAACATAATCAAAGAAAGTATTGTTATTAACAAGAAGTGTATATTTATCATATAAAACATGATCTTTCCACATACCATATCCAGGCATTTCTTTAAAAGTTTCAAAAACATTTTTAGCCGTCAACGGTAGATAAATATGTTTATTATTTGCCATACCATTAATTGAACCGTAATCTTGAATTTGAATAATTTCTGAATAATTATACATATTTTCCAAAAAAGAATATGTTTCTGTTTTCATATATTTACCAAACGTTTTTAAAATTTCCAAAATATAAATTTCAAGCTGCTTGCTTAATTCAAAATGAATTTGTTGAAGAGAAGAATCATTCATAAAATCACCAAGTTTATTGTACGAAAAATAATGTAAAAGAACAAGAAAAAAGATCATCTCCAATGATAAATTCTGGTGATTTTGCGATTAATTATGGTTAAGTAATATTATTAATTTAACTTATCGTGACGTTTTATATGATAAATAAAGTAAATTAAAATTAAAAGAATTGCAATGAAAGCACTTTTTAGGATAAAAAGGAAGTGTATAATATGCGAAACACGAGTAATTGTCCAGAATTTCCATATACAGCGAAAAATCTTTGCTATTTTGAAGTAGATAAAAATGGAGAAGTAAATAGAATCAGCCATTATCGTAAATCCGATCTAATGTGTGTCAAAGAGGCTTATCAAAGAGCAAAAGAGAGAGAAACGACATTATATGCTGTATGGCCAGGAAAATGGACAAGTGATTTATTTATAATAGATGATTTAAATTTGTTTGCCAGAGCCATGGATCTAGAATAGTTTATTGTTCATGAAATTATATAAAAACTTAAAATATTTAAGAAATGAAAAAGAATTAACTCAAAAAGCACTTGCTAATATTCTGAATGTCAATCAAAGCACTTATAAAGGCTGGGAAAGTGGTTTTATAATGATCCCAATTATTATTGCAGACAAATTATCCGTATTTTATAATGTTAGACTTTCCTCTATTTTAGGAATAGAAAAGATTAGCAAAACAAAAAAAGAAATCAATCCCATGAATTATACAGAATTTTTAAAAAATATAAATAAAATAAAAAAAGAACGTCAAATGACGTTCAAAAAAATAAGTGTCCCTTTAAAATGTTCAGAATCGACATGCTGTAATTATTTTTTGGGAAAAATAATCATCCCAATGGATAGACTTATTTTGTTGGCCAACTTTTACAATGTTGATTTAGACAAATTATGTGGTAAAGAATAAACTCTAGTTTTAGTAACAACCTTCTTGAATTAATATTTTACCTTTTTAGTTTTAAGATTATTAAAGAGCATCCCATTTGCTTTAAAGTGAATAGTGTGTTATTGTAATTACAAACGATTTTTAAGGAGGTTTTATGCATAGTGAAGGATATTTTAATGAACAAAGATTTTGCAAAATTTTTCATGATAAATATGTAGGACAATTAGAACCAAAATACATATCTTTATTAGAAACTATATTTGAAAAAAAATTAGATTATACTACTTATATTACATGTTGGAAAACTTTTAAAACGGATAAAGCTGATATTGTAATTCATGTTGAAAACACGAAAAAATACGTCAACATTAAAAGTGGAAAGAATAATTCTGTTCACTTAGAATCTTTAAAAGAATTTAAAATTTTTTTGAGAGAACTAGGCTTTTCTGAAAAATTAATACAAATATATGAAAAATATCATTTTGCTGAATTTTTAGGTAAAAGATTTAGTGCTTACGAGTATCAAGAAAATCATCAGAATGAAATAAAATTATTTAATGAGTATGCTAATCAAGAAAAAATTTTGATTCAAGTATTGGAAAGATTTCTTTTTAAGGGAACAAATAATTTCAACCATGAGGTAGATGCAATCATTTATGGTACACCTCAAGATTTTATTTGTATTAGAAAAAAGAATGTTTTAGATTATTTATTAAAACAAAATGATATTTTTGGCTCTATTCATTTTAGCTCATTAGTTTTACAACCATGGACACGTAACCTTAATTACAATCCACAATATGAATATAGAAGAAAATATGTACAAGTAAAATGGCATCGTTTAGAAGAAGCGTTTAAAAAAATCTCTTCCGAGACTGACCACGTGGCAAACAAAAAAACAGACTTTATAGTCTGTTAAATTCAATTTGGAGCAGATGATGGGAATCGAACCCACGTGGTCAGCTTGGAAGGCTGAAGTTCTACCATTAAACTACATCTGCAGTTTTTCGAGCTGATATAGAGATTATACCATAATTATATGAAATATCAACTTTTTTTTGCGAAAAAATAAACGAAAAAGTTAATTTTTTGACAAAAAGAATAGCAAAATTTACTGAGAATACAAATTCGTGCTATAATATTATCCGTAGAAAAGAGGTTAACATGTCATTACAAAAAGTAAAAAGTTATTTAGAAAAATATAACTTACAAAACGAAATCTTAATTTTTGATGGAAGTAGCGCTACTGTACATGACGCAGCAGAAAGATTAAATTGCAAAGAAAGTGATATTGCTAAAACGCTTGCTTTTTATGTTGCAGGAAAACCAATTTTGATTTTAATGGCCGGTGATGCTAAATGTCAAAATAGTTTATTCAAAAGTATTTTTCATGAAAAAGCAAAAATGATTCCCTTTGAAGAAGTAGAAAGTGTAGTGGGTCACGCTCCTGGAGGAGTGTGCCCATTTGGAATAAATGAGAATATACAAGTATATTTTGATGAATCTTTAAAAGCTCATGATTATATTTATCCAGCGTGTGGCTCTTCTAATAGTGCCATCAAATTATCTATTCAAAAGTTAGAGGAAATTGTTCCAAATCATACTTGGATAAACGTTTCAACTAAACCAGAAAATGTAGAAGAATAAGAAAAATTAAAAAGTTGAATTTTTTTGTTGACAAACAAAAACTTATCGGTTAGTATATAAACTACCAATTCACTTGAGAAGGCGAATTGGTGCTAGTATCACACTAGTCAACCCCTTTTTATTCTTTTAGGAAGAGCCTTCAGGGGGCTCTTCCAAATGAGTGATTTAAGTCCATCAGAAATGATGGATTTTTCTATGTTTGAAACCCCTTTGCTTTTTGTGTATAATGAAATTGGTGGTATCATGAATTTACAAAATTTAAAGGGTATCGGAGAAAAGACAATTGAGTACCTTTATAAGGCAAATATCTATACTTTAGAAGACTTATTAACATATTATCCGTATCGTTATCAAGTTTTAGAACCAAATTCTTTGGAAGAAACAACCGAGGATTTAACAATCACTATAAACGCTAAAGTAATCGATCCTGGTAAAGTTTCTTTTATTCGCCGAAATTTTAATTCGTATCGCTTTAAAGTAGAAAGTTATGGAAAAATACTAACTGTGACCATTTTTAACCGGGCATTCTTAAAGAAAAATATGACTATTGGTCGTGAGATTACATTAATAGGAAAGTATAATGCCAAGAAAAACACTTTTACTGCTCAAGATATGAAACTAAGTAAATTAGAAGGAACAAAAATTATTCCAGTTTATCATGTAATAAAAAATATTAAAAATAGTACATTAATAAAGCTTATAGAAGAAGCTTTAAAAGAAAGTGCAAGTATAGAAGACTATATACCTGAAAAATACAATGCTAAATATCAATTTATAACAAAAAAAGAAGCGTTAGCAAATATTCATATTCCTAAAGATATAAATAAAATAAAAAGAGCTAAACAAAAACTTATTTATGAAGAACTTTTTATATTTATGTTTAAAATTCAATATTTAAAAGCTTTAAAAGAACAAGAAGTAGGTATTGAAAAGCGATTTTCCGAAGAAAAAGTAGAAACTTTTATAAACAATTTACCTTTTTCTTTAACTAAAGATCAAGAAAAAGCGATTTCAGAAGGTATGAAGGATATGAAAAGTCCAAAAAGAATGAATCGTCTTCTTTTAGGAGATGTGGGGGCCGGAAAAACTATTGTTGCAACAACTCTTATGTATGCCAACTTCCTTGCCGGTTATCAAAGTGCTTTCATGGCTCCAACAGAAATATTAGCTTTGCAACATTATGAATCAATTAGAAATGTTGTGAAAAATACGGATATTCACATTGATTATTTAATTGGCAGCATGAGTAAAAAAGAAAAGGAAAAAATTGCTGAAAAAGTAA
>CALVMI010000083.1 GCA_944345045.1 uncultured Bacilli bacterium
CTTTCTTCATGATCAACAATACTAATTGTTGCAACTTTTTGATCATCTTTTAAATGAATTAAACGAACACCTTGCGTTGCACGACCTAATGTTGATACTTGATCAAGTGGTAAACGAATAATCATACCAGTATTAGTAATAATAATTGCATCACTGTTATCAGAAACAAGCTTAAATGCAGCGATTGAACCATTTTTATCAGTAATATTTAAAGCTTTAACACCTTTGCTACCTCTACTAGTCAATCTATACTCGCGAACATTTGTTTGTTTTCCGTATCCCTTTTCAGTTACAATCAAGATCTTAGTATCATCTGTAGCGACTTCTACACCAATACATACATTACCATCTAAATTAATACCACGAACACCACTGGCAGTACGTCCCATAACACGAAGAGATGTTTCATTAAATTTAACCATTCTACCAGCACTAGAGCCTAATAAGATTAAATCATCACCACTTGTCTTTCGAACACCAATCAATTCATCATTTTCACGCAATGTTATGCAGATTTTTCCACTTGTACGAATTCGACTAAACTCTTCAATCGCTGTTTTCTTAACTATACCATTTCGTGTAGCAAATAATAAATATTTAGATTCATCATCATTTGAAACCTTTATCATTGAATTAATTGATTCATCTTTATCTATTTGCAATAAGTTGATAATTGGAATTCCCTTTGATTGACGGTTAAATTCAGGTATTTCATAACCTTTTAACCGATATACCTTACCTTTATTTGTAAAGAATAAAATATAATCATGTGTGGATAAGTTGATTAAATGCTCCACAAAGTCTTCTTCATTTGTAGACATTCCCTTAACACCAACGCCACCTCTGTTTTGCGATTTAAATGTATCAGTTGTTGTTCTTTTAATATATCCTTTGTTAGTAAGTGCAATCATAACATTTTCTTCAGGAATTAATGACTCATCTTCTATGTATTCGATAGCCGTCATATCAATATCGGTACGACGTTCATCTGCATATTTATCTTTGATTTCTAATAATTCCTTACGAATAATAGCTAATACCTTTTCATCACTAGCTAAAATTTCTTTATAATTACGAATATCTTCTAATAAACCAGCTAATTCATTTTCTACTTTTTCACGTTCTAAACCAGTTAAACGTCTTAAACGCATCTCTAAAATAGCATTTGCTTGAATTTCGTCTAAGCCAAAACGACTCATCAATTTGTTTTTAGCTTCTTCATCGGTTGCAGATTCACGAATCGTTTTAATAACCTCATCAAGATGATCTAAAGCTATCTTAATTCCCTCTAAAATATGGACTCTTTCTTCCGCTTTTTTCAAATCAAAACGCGTTCTTCTAACAATAATTTCCCTTTGATAATCAATATACTTTACAATAATCTCTTTTAAAGGTAAAACTACTGGAGTTTTTTGATCAAGCATTAAGAAATTAATACCATAAGTTGTTTGTAATTGAGTATGTTTATAAAGATTATTTAACACGACATTAGCATTCGCATCTCTTTTTAAATAAATAACAACTCGAACAGGATTCTCTAAATTTGATTCTTCATGTAAATCACTGATACCATCAAGAATTTTTTCACGAACAAGTTCACCAATTCGTGATTGAAATTCCGCTTTATTTACTTGATAAGGCAACTCTGTAACAATAATACGAGGTTTACCATTATTTTCTTCAATTTCCACGCGACCACGAATCGTAATTGTACCTTTTCCTGTTTCATAAGCCTTTTTAATACCACTATTACCTAAAATAGTTGCACCAGTTGGGAAATCTGGGCCTTTAATATATTGCATTAAACCATCCGTATCAATATCAGGATTATCAATATAAGCAACACAGCCATCAATTACTTCTCCTAAATTATGTGGTGGAATATTTGTTGCCATACCAACAGCAATACCCATTGTACCATTTACTAAAATATTAGGAAATCTACTAGGTAAAATAACAGGTTCTTTTTCAGTTTCATCAAAATTTGGTTCAAAATCAACTGTATCTTTATTAATATCTCGAACCATTTCTAAAGAAAGACGAGATAATCTAGCTTCGGTATAACGCATTGCTGCCGCGCCATCACCATCTAAATTACCAAAGTTACCATGGCCATCTACAAGCATATGTCTAAAACTAAATGGTTGCGCCATACGGACCATTGCTTCATAGATAGAAGAATCGCCATGAGGATGATATTTACCCATTACATCACCGACAATTCTGGCACTTTTACGGTGAGGTTTGTCAGGTGTATAACCAGACTCATACATTGAATATAATATTCTACGATGAACAGGTTTTAAACCGTCTCGTAAATCTGGAAGAGCACGAGCAGTAATAACGCTCATTGAATATCGAATAAAAGAATTCTTTACCTCATCTACTACATTATTTTCAACAATTTTATCCATTATATCTCACCTCCTAAATATCCAAATCCTCTACTAAAGCAGCATTTTCTTCGATAAATGTTTTTCTTGGCGCTACTTCTTCACCCATTAAATCAGAGAATATTTTATCTGCTTCCATAGCATCTTCTACTGTAATTCTTCTTAAAACACGATTGTCTATATGCATAGTTGTCTCGCGTAAATCAATTGCATCCATTTCGCCTAAACCTTTAAATCTCTGAACTAAAGGTTTTACATTCGCAGGTAATGTAGCCCTATATTCTGCTAATTCTTCATCACTTTGAACATATTTTATTTTCTTACCATAAACCACTTTATATAAAGGAGGTTGAGCTGCATAAACATAGCCACCTTCAACAATTGGTCTAAAGAAACGATAAAATAAAGCTAATAACAAAATTCGAATATGATCACCATCAACATCGGCATCAGTCATGATAATTATCTTATGATAACGAAGTTTAGAAAGATCAAATTCTTCGCCAATACCCGTTCCAAAAGCCGTGATAATTGTTCTAATTTCTTCATTTGCAAGTGCCCTATCCATACGAGCCTTCTCAACATTTAAAATTTTACCACGTAACGGCAAAATTGCTTGTGTAGTTGGTATTCTAGCGTCTTTTGCTGAGCCACCGGCAGAATCTCCCTCGACTAAAAAGATTTCCGAAATAGATGCATCTTTACTAGTACAATCGGCTAATTTTCCAATAGTATTAAAACCATCTAAAGCCGTCTTTCTTCTTGTAAGTTCACGAGCCTTTTTAGCTGCTAAACGAGCTCTTGAAGCCGTCATACACTTTTCCACAATAAGACGTGCTGCATCAGGATTTTCCATTAAAAAACGTTCTAAACCATTGCCAAAAACATCACTAGTTATTTTTTTAACTTCACTATTCCCTAGCTTTGTCTTAGTTTGTCCTTCAAACTGAGGATTAGGATGTTTACAAGAAACGATCATAACTATTCCTTCACGAACATCTTCACCTGTTAAACTATCATCATTATCTTTTAATAACTTATTTTGCTTAGCATAATTGTTAATAACTCTTGTTAAAGCCTGTTTAGCTCCCTCTTCATGGGTACCACCCTCAGTTGTATGAATATTATTTGTAAAAGAATAAATTGCCGAAGTAAAACCATCATTATATTGCATAGCTACTTCAATCAAAACATCATTTTCTCGACCTTCAACATAAACTACATCATCAAACAAAGGTTGTTTATTTTTATTTAACATTTGAACATATTCAATAATTCCACCATTATAATGAAAAATTTCTTTTTTCTCATCTTCTCTGTGATCAATCAAAGTAATACGAATTCCTTTGTTTAAAAAAGCCATTTCTTGTAATCTTTTATATAAAGTATCCCAGTTATAAACCGTTGTTTCAAACATCGTAGGATCAGCATGAAAAGTTACAGTCGTTCCTGTTCGATCTTCACTACAAGTATCAATAATTTTTAAAGGTTCAACTGGATGTCCACCATTTTCAAATCTTTGATAATAAACATTGCCATCACGATAAACACGTACTTCTAGCCAATCTGACAACGCATTAACAACACTAGCACCTACACCATGAAGTCCTCCAGAAACTTTGTAACCGCCACCGCCGAATTTACCACCGGCATGTAAAACAGTAAAAATTGTTTCAATTGTTGATAAACCAGTCTTCTCATTCATACCAGTTGGCATTCCACGACCATCATCTTTTACTGTAATAACATTTCCTTTTTCAATTTCAACTTCAATATCATCACAATAACCAGCTAAAGCCTCATCAACAGCATTATCCACAATTTCCCAGACTAAATGATGCAAACCTGCCTCATTTGTATTACCAATATACATTCCAGGTCTTTTACGAACAGCTTCTAAACCCTCTAAAACTTGAATATCACTATCGTTATAGTGTGCTTTATTCTCACTATTCATGTACACTCTCCTCCACTACTTTTCCATCTTGTATCATAATTTGTTTATAAGAAAATGTTGACAAAAAAGAAAATTTATCTAATTCAGTAGTAGTTATAAATGTTTGAATATCTTCTTTTAAAAGCTTTAAAATATTTTGAATTTTCTCTATGTCAAGTTCACTAAACAAATCATCCAAAATTAAAATCGGATAACTTCCCTTACGATCATAAAAAATTTCTAATTCGCTAAACTTATAAGCAATGATTGCATTTTTTTGCTGACCCTCGCTTCCATAATCTTTCAAATCTTGATTATTTAATAAAAATTTCAAATCATCCATATGAACTCCAATAGTTGTTTTACCCAAAGATAGATCTTTTTCTAAGGACTTTTGATAATTTTCCTTTAACTCTTCTTTACTTAAATGATTATAAGAAGATATATATTGAATTTCTAAACCTTTTGAAAAGGTAATTTTTTCATAAAATAAATCAATATATTCATTAATATTTTGAATAAAAGTTTTTCTTTTCTCATGAATATACATTCCATATTGAATCAACTTATCCGTCAAAATATCTAAATAATCACTTGAAGTATTGCCATTAATGATCATTTGTTTCAAATAAGCATTACGCTGTTTTAAAACCTTATTATAATCATTTAAATATCTTAGATATAAAAGATCGAGTTCAGAAATAGAAATATTTAATGTCTTTCGTCTGGTACTTGGAGTATCCTTAATAAAACGCAAATCATCAGGATGAAATAAAATAATCGGAATTTTAGAAACATAATCAGATAATTTAGCAACTTTATCTTGATTGATTGCCACTTTCTTTCCTTCTTTATTAATGACAATTTGATAATTAGTTGTATATCGTTCTTTTACTTTTCCTTCAATTTTACACATCGAAGAACCATCATGAATTAAAGTCTTATCCCCCACAATTCTAAAGCTTCGAGTAAGCGCTAAAACATAGATAGCTTCCACTAAATTCGTTTTACCTGAACCATTCTTTCCATAAATAAGATTAAGATGCGGATGAAAAGAAATAGAAAGTTGATCATAATTACGAAAATTATAAAGTCTTAAAAAATCAATTTTCATAAAATTGCCCCTTAATTTTGATTTACAGAAAAAATATAGGTAAGCTAATACTCCTATACCTAAAATAATTATACCACAAAATAGGACTATATAATAGTTTTTTTTGCAATTTTTCGACCTCTTAAAGCACTTTCTAACCTTGTCGCACGAAGAATTTGATTATCCAAAATTCCATAAGAAATATCTAAAGTAATTTTCGTGTCATTTTCAAATACTAAAACCAATTGTTCATTCTCACGATAATACGATTTTATGTGTTTTAAACCAATCCAATTTGTATTCTCTCTAGAATTAGATATTGGAAAAAAAATAATTTCCCTACTCTCTTCAACAATAATTGGAGCTTTATAATTAACACCTATCATTGCTTCTGTACCTTTTCTTCGACCATCTAAAGAACTTCCAAAATATTTACAACTATCTTCCATAATTTTATTAGAAGATTTAGAAACTAAATAATGATCATGCAACTCATAAACTTCTGAATAATCATCATCTATCTTTAAAATAGCCATTGTTTCTTCATTAATTTCATATTGATTTTTCATTATTTTTCCCCCTTAAATAAGAAAATTGTCTCTAGACTACCATATAAAAAGAGAAAAAAATGTCGAAATAAGAAAAAAACTGCCTTTTTGACAGTTTTTAATAAGTTTTGATTGGTAAAATCAATTGAATTAAACTTTCATCTGTTAAAGATTTAATAACAATAGGTTTAACATCATTATTTAGAAGAATTAAAATATCTTCATCTTTTAAAGTTTTTAAAGCATCCATCATATAACGAGCACTAAAAGAAATATCAATAGAAGACTTTTCATCAGTATCTACTAATACTCTTTCTTCTGTTTTACCAATTTCTGAAGCATAAGAATTAATAATCATTTCTTTATTCTCTATCTTCATTTTAATAATATTTTTATCTTTTCCTTGAGTAATTAAGGCAGCTCTTTCTACTGCACCCATAAATTCATTTCGTTTTGTTTGAACAATTATTTCGAATTCTGTAGGTATTAAATTAGAAGTGTTAGGATAACTACCAGATAAAATATTTGTTTGAAATTTCAAGTTCTTATATTGAAATAATACTCGGTTATTAAAAACATTCATGTATACTTCATCGTCATCTACTAAAATATGTTCTAATTCAGTTATATTTTTTCCCGGAATAACAATATTAACATCAGCCTCAACAGGAGCATCTAATTTAATGTTTTTCTTAGCTAAACGATAAGAATCAGTCGCGATGACTTCTAATAAATCACCATTAATTTTTAAATTTAAACCAGTTAAAATTGGTCTTAACTCTTGAGTTGAGATCGCAAAAGAAGTTTGATTAATTAACTCTTTTAAAACATCTGCTTTTAAGACAATTGGATCTTTATGACTTATCAACTTGATAGCTGGATAATCATTTGGATCTAAGCAATTCAAATTATATTGATTAAAATCTGAATAAATCTTAATTTTTAAACTATCTAACATTTCAAAATTTATAATATCACTAGGCATTTTACGAATAATTTCTAAAATATATTTACTACTAATAATAATTGTACCAGTACTTTCTATATTTTTAATATATTTCTTATCAATAAAAGATTCAATAGTTAATTCACTATCACTAGCAGTTAAAGTTAACCCACTCTCTTTTAGTTCAAACTTAATACCATTTAATACAGGAATAACGTTTTTTGTTGATATTCCTCTAACAACATTATTTAAATTTTCTAATAATACGCTTTTTTCAATTGCAAATTTCATTCTTCTTCCCTCTTTCTTATTTTATATTTATATATTCATATTATTAATACGGTGGATAATGTGTATAACTTTTTTAAACTCAGTTATATAAGAGAAAAATGTCGATTTTTCTTGTGGATAATTATACACATAGATAATATTTATTCACATTTTATTTTGAATCTCCTTTAGTTGCTGTTCTAAAGCCTTATTGGTTTTGAGATCACTTGTTATTTTATCACATGCGTGGATAACTGTAGAATGATCTCTTCCACCAAATTCTAAACCAATTCGATTTAAATTTTCTTCTGTCAAAGTACGCGATAAATACATGGCGATTTGTCGTGGATAAGCAATATTTGCACTTCTCTTCTTCCCTTTTAAATCATCGACGGTAATTTTGTAATAATCAGCTACAGCTTTCTGAATGCCCTCAATGCTACTACGTGAGTAAATATTATGGTTAACAAAATCAGCTAAAGCTTCAATTGCAAAGTTCAAATCTACTTTTTCAGGCACAATCATCGCCGTATAAGCCATCAATCTGTTAAGGGCTCCTTCTAAAAATCGCACATCATTTTGACAATTATTTGCTATATATTCAATAACATTTTCATCAATTTTAGAAGCTATAGAAGTATTTTTAATTTTTGCTTTAATAATTTTACATCTAAGTTCAAAATCAGGTGGATAAATATCTACTGGAAGTCCCCACATAAATCGACTTCTAAGTCGTTCTTCTAATAATTTTAAATCATCAGGACTTCGATCTGAACTTATAATAATTTGTTTGTTAGCTTGATGCAAAGCATTAAAAGTATGGAAAAATTCTTGTTGAGTCTTCTCTGCCCCTACTAAATACTGAATATCATCGATAATTAAAACATCTAATTCTCGATATTTCTTTTTAAAATCAGTTGCAACTTGTATATTATTACCTTTATTCTCGTTACTAACAATATTAATATAGTCATCTTTAAACATTTCACTTGTTGTGTATAAAACTTTTTTATTAGAATGCGCGACAATATAATTTCCAATCGCATGCATTAAATGGGTTTTCCCTAACCCACTTTTTCCATATATAAATAAAGGATTGTGCACTTTCCCGGGCTGTTCAGCTACAATCATACCTGCAGTTTTTGCAAGTCGATTAGAATCGCCTACAATATAATTATCAAAATTTAGTTCAGGAATTAAGTTTGATTCCCACTTTTCTTCCACTTGATTATTCACAGTTGGTGGAGTTTTTAAAAAGTTATCCACATTATCCACAATTGGGACATTTTCCACTTTTTCTTCTTCAATTTCTTCCTTTAATAAAAATTCAAATTCATAATTGTGATTTGTAATCTTATAAAAAGCATCATCTAGTAAAGTATAATAATTTTGCGTTAAAATTCGCTTATGTATTTCCATGGGGACCTGAATAAAGACTTTATTATTTTCAATTTTAATAAGCTTTAAATCGTTAAACCAAGCATGAAAAGAAGCAGTATTTACCTCTGGATATATCTCATCCAATACAGATTGCCAAAGATCTTTTTCACCCATGAAACCACCCCGCTTTAACACTTGTCAACAATATTCTACACTTTTTTTTTGCAATTTAAAAGTACAAAATGTATCCTAACACACTATTCACAAGTTATCAACAAAAAGAATCCCATGAATAAAAGGAATTTTAACATTATCCACATTATTCACATTTTTTCTATTCACTCTTAAGTTAATAAGTTGATAATGTGAAGAAAAATTATCCACAGTATGTGCATATGTGTATAACAAGATAAAATATCCGATAAAATAAATAATTTTCGTTTAGAAAAAATGTGAATAATTATAAACATTAGGAAAAAAAAGAGTAGAAAAGACGGTAAATGTTGACTTTTCTGAGATTTTAATATTATAATAAGGGAGCTTTAGAGAAAAAGGAGGGAAAGAAAATGGTAGGAACTTATCAACCAAACAAAAGAAAAAAAGCAAAGAAACATGGCTTTTTTGCACGTAAAGAATCTAATGTTTTAAAAAATAGAAGAAAAAAAGGACGTAAAAAATTATGTAAATAGACCACATCTTTTATGTGGCTTTTTTTATATGAAAGAGGGATGCCTATGAAAAAAATCGAAATGATCAAATCTCATCGCGAATTTTCTGAAATAATTCAAAAAGAAAAATATCTAAAAAATAAAAATTTTTCATTATATATAAGGAAAGGAAAATTTACTTATCAACATTTTGGAATAGCCGTTTCAAAAAAAATAGGTAATGCCGTGACTAGAAATAAATATAAAAGAAGAATGCGAGTTATATTAGATAATTGGAAAAAAAATTTGAAGTACAATGAAGATTATATTATAATAATGAAAGAAAACGTGAAAAATTTAGATTTTCAAGAAATGCAGCAAAGCTTTCTAGAATTAATCGAAAAAAGGAGAGAAAATGAAAAAACAAAATAAAATCTTAGCTTTAATATTAGTCTGTATCATTTTTTTATCTAGCGGCTGTGGTTCAGATAATTATTTAAAAGATGAAAATGGTAATATCATTGTAAATGAAGTTACTGGTCAAAGTGTTCAAAAAAACATTTTATGTCAACCAGAGAAAGATTCTGAATTATATAAAATATATGAAAGTCATGCTGATCAAATGGAAACACCGGTTAGTGAGTTACCAACTTGTGAAGAATTTAATTTAAGTACAAATGAATATGATGGTCTATGGCAAGCAATTTTAGTTAGACCACTTGCATATATTATTTTACAAGTAGGATATCTATTTAATAATTTTGGTATATCTGTAATGGTAGTAGGGTTATTAATTAGATTAATTCTTATGCCTTTATCTATTAAGAGTATGCGTCAGTCAAATAACTTACAAAAAGCTCAACCAGAAATAGCTAGAATTGAAAAAAAATATGCAGGTAAAACTGATAGTGATTCTATGATGGCAAAAAGTCAAGAAACCATGATGGTTTATCAAAAGTATAAAATCAATCCTGTATCAGGCTGTTTAGTAGCATTAATTCAAATTCCATTATTCTTTGCGTTCCTAGCAGCTATTAATGAAGTACCTGCTATTTTTGAAGGAGAGCTATTTGGAATGCATTTAGGCATGACACCATGGAAAGGTCTAGCTGAAGGGCAATATAGTTACATTATCTTAATTTTTCTAATTGTCGCGACAACATTTATTTCATTTAAAAATTCCATGAAAAATGGTCAAAATAATGAAATGATGAAACAAATGAACTTCATGTTTATGTTCTTAATAATAAGTATTTCCATTGCTTCATTTAGTTTGCCAACTGCCATTGCTTTTTACTGGATTGTAACAAATGGATTTGCAGTAATTCAAAATTACATTATTAAAAAAATTCTTGCAAAAGAAGAAAAAAATCCAAATGTTATTGATATAAAACATAAAGAAAAAAAGGAAAAGAATAAAGGGAATAAAAAGAAGAAAGAAGTGAAGTAAATGCCAACAGTAGTAGAAGCTAAAACATTAATTGAAGCAGTAGAAGAAGCCAAAAATCTTTTACATACCGATAAAATTTTTTATCGGACTGAAGAAAAAAAGGGAGGCTTATTTAAAGGAAAAACTTATCAGGTAAGTGCTGTTTCCTATCCTGAGGTTTTAGAAGAAATCAAAAAATATTTACAAGAAATTATTAATTCTTTAAATGTTGAAGTACAATTTGAAACAAGTATAGATAATGATATTTTTTCAGTTACGATGTATTCAAATAACAATTCCATTTTGATTGGCAAAAATGGTCAAACATTAAAAGCTTTAGAAACTTTGGTTAAAGCAAAATTAAATGTGGATTTTCAAATTCATCCAAAGATTGCTTTAAATGTTGAGCATTACAAAGAAAAGAGAGTCGCAACATTAGAAAGACTAGCAGTTCGCATAGCAAAAGAAGTTCGCGCGACCAAAACAGATGCAGTATTAGATGATATGAATTCTTATGAAAGAAGAGTTATACATAATAAATTGTCAAATTTTAAAGGCGTATCTACAGTAAGTGAAGGAACTGAACCTCATAGACATATTATAATTAAAGCTGAATAAAATTTAAAAATACTAAGAATTATTAGAAAAAATAGTTCTTTTTTTAAAATTATTTCCCGGGAAATAATTTTTTTTACTTATCAGAAAAATAATGGTATAATACCCGCGAGTGGAAGTGATTTTATGGATACAACAATCGCAGCAATTTCAACAAATACCCTAGGAGTGGGGGCGATAAACATCGTAAGAGTAAGTGGTAAAGATGCGATCGAGATCGTTAGTAAGATTTTTACAAATAAAAATTTTTTAAATGCAGAATCTCATACAATTCATTATGGTTTTATTAAAGATGGCGAAAATATTATTGATGAAGTGTTAGTTATGTTAATGCGCTCACCAAAAACATATACAAAAGAAGATGTAGTAGAAATTAATTGTCATGGAGGATCTATTACAGCTAATAAAATTTTGGAACTTTTATATGTAAAGGGAGCCGTTCCAGCTGAACCAGGAGAATTTACAAAAAGAGCTTTTTTAAATGGAAGAATAAATTTATTAGAAGCAGAAAGTATCGAAGATTTATTAGAAGCCAAAAATGAAAATGCCAGAAAAATGGCTATCAATGGTGTCAGTGGCAAAACAACCAAGCTTATTCAAGATTTACGCGAAAAAATGGTGTCATTACTTGCTAACATCGAAGTAAATATCGATTATCCTGAATATATTGATGAATTACAAATTACTAAAGAAAATATTACTCCTGTTTTAACAGAAATAAAAGAAGCTTTAGAAAAAATTGTTAAAGAATCAGAGAATAGTAAAAAAATAAAAAATGGTATTAATGTTGCTATAATTGGTAGACCAAATGTCGGAAAATCATCGCTATTAAATGCTTTGTTAGAAGAAGATAAGGCAATTGTAACTGATATTTCTGGAACAACTAGAGATATAGTTGAAGGATCAATTACATATAAAGGAATTGACCTTAACTTTATTGATACAGCTGGAATCAGAGAAACGAAAGACATCGTTGAAAAAATAGGGGTAGAAAAAAGCAAAAAGATTCAAGAACAAGCAGATATAACTATTCTTGTTTTAAATAATAATGAAGAAGTAACAGAAGATGATCAAAAATTATTAGAAAAAATAGAAAATCAAAAAGGAATTATTTTTATAAACAAAACAGATTTATCTTCAAAATTGGAAAAAATAGAAACTTCTAAAAAAATAATTTATGGTAGTACTTTAAAAAATAAAGGTCTAGAAGAATTAAAAGAAGAAATTTTACAAACTTTTTCTTTAGAAGATATGAGTTATAAAGATTTAACATTTTTGTTTAATACTCGTCAAATTTCTTTAGCTAAAGAAGCTTTACAAAATATTAATCATGTTATATCTGAAAACCAAAAAGATGTTCCAGTAGATATGCTAGCTATAGATATAAGAGATGCATGGGAAAACTTAGGAAAAATTATTGGTGAAGCATATGAAGAGGAATTAGTAGACAATATCTTTAAAAGATTTTGCTTAGGAAAGTAGGTGAGAAAATGGAATATGAAGTTATTGTAGTTGGAGGCGGACATGCCGGTATTGAAGCAAGTCACATCTTGGCATTTAAAGGCCATAAAACTCTTTTAATTACAATGAATAAAAAAAATATTGGAGATATGCCATGTAATCCTTCTATTGGAGGAACTGCCAAAGGAATCATTGTTCGTGAAATTGATGCTTTAGGTGGCATTATGGGAAGAATTGCTGATATTTCTCATTTTCAAATCAAAATGTTAAATAATTCAAAGGGACCAGCCGTACGTTCGTTAAGATGCCAAGCTGACAAAACCACTTATCCACAAAACATTCAAAAAGAATTAGAGAATACTCCAAATCTAACAATTTTAGAATCCACTGTCGAAGATTTAATTATTGAAGAAAATATAGTTAAAGGAGTCATCTTAAAAGATGGAACAAAAATTACATCAAAAATGGTTATTCTTACAACTGGAACGTATTTAAAAGCTAATATATTAATTGGATCAGAGAGTACCCCATCAGGTCCTCATGGTGAGCCAAGAAGCAATCATTTAAGTGATAATTTAAAAAAATATGGTTTCACAATTCAACGTTTAAAAACTGGAACTCCTCAAAGAATCAAAGCCTCATCAATTGACTTTTCTAAAATGACTCCGGAATATGGCGATGATTGTTATTGGACTTTTTCTTTCGATAACCCACCAACATATAAAATTAATGAACAACAAAAATGTTTTCTTATTTATACCAATGAGAAAACTCATAAAACCATTTTAGATAATTTGGATAAATCGGCAATGTATGGTGGCTACGTTACAGGAATAGGACCAAGATATTGTCCAAGTATAGAAGATAAGCTTGTACGATTTAAAGATAAAGAAAGACATCAATTATTTTTAGAGCCAGAAAGTCTTTATTATGATGAATGGTATTTACAAGGTTTTTCAACATCTATGCCAAGAGATATTCAAGAAAAAATGGTTCATAGTCTATCTGGCTTAGAAAATGCAGTGATTACTAAATATGCTTATGCGATTGAATATGATGCAATAGATCCGCTCCAAGTCTCTCCATCATTAGAATCAAAAGTAATTGCAAATCTTTTCACAGCCGGACAAATAAATGGCACAAGCGGCTACGAAGAAGCAGCTGCACAAGGTTTAATGGCTGGGATAAATGCCAGTTTAAAATTAGAAAACAAAGATCCATTAATCTTAAAAAGAAACGATGCTTACATTGGTGTTTTAATTGATGACTTGGTAACCAAAGGTACTCAAGAACCATATAGAATGCTTACATCACGTGCTGAATTTCGTTTAATTCTTCGTCATGATAATGCGGATTTACGTCTTAGAGAATATGCTCACCAAGTAGGAAGCATCACCGAAAAGCAATATCAAAATTACATAAATAGATTAGAATCTCTTAAAGAAGGAGAAAAATATTTAAAAGAAACAAAATTAAAAATCACTCCTGAAATCAAAAAGATATTTGAAGAGAACCAAAAGGAAGTACCTAATATTACCGATACTTTGTATAATTTACTAAAAAGACCAGAAATAACAATAGAATTCTTAGAAAACTTTTTGACCTTTCCAATGGATACCCAAACAAAAGAAGAATTAGAGATTCAAATAAAATACGAAGGATATATTAAGAAAACATATAAAGAAGTAGAAAAAATGAAAAAATTGGAAGAAAAAATGATTCCTAAAGACATAGACTATCAAAAAATAAAAAATCTAGCTTCTGAAGCAAGACAAAAATTAGAAAAAATAAGACCAATTTCTGTAGGCCAAGCTGCTCGAATAAGTGGTGTTAATCCTTCAGATATTGCTATCTTATCTGTTTATTTAAAGAAAGAGTATAGTAAAGATGAATAAAGAAGAATTTATTAAAGAAACGAAAAAACTTGGAATAAACTTAACAAATCCTATGTTAGAAAAACTAGAAATTTATGCTAATTTTTTACTTGAATATAATGAACATACAAATTTAACTGCAATAAAAACAAAAGAAGATGTATATTTAAAACATTTTTATGATTCCTTAACGTTAGTAAAAATAGCTAGTTTAGAAACAGGAAAAATCTTAGATGTTGGAACAGGAGCTGGATTTCCAGGCCTTGTTCTGGCAATTGTATTTCCAAACTTAGAAGTTGATTTGTTAGATAGTAACAATAAAAAAATAACTTTTTTACAACAATGTATTGAAAGATTAAAAATTAAAAACGTTCATTTAATCTATAGTAGAGCAGAGGACTATACGAAAATTCACCGCGAAGAATATGATTACGTCACCTCAAGAGCAGTTGCTGAACTAAGAATTTTATTAGAACTAAACATTCCTTGTTTAAAAGTAAAAGGGCAATTCTTAGTCATGAAAGGAAATATAAAAGAAGAAATAGCAGAAGCAAAAACGACTCTAGAAATTTTATCCTCTAAAATAATCAAAGTGGAAATAGTTACTTTACCAAAAGAAAATAGTACAAGAACTCTATTAAACATAGAAAAAGAAGCAAAAACAGATCCTAAATATCCAAGAACATACGATAAAATCAAAAAAAGAATGTTAAAAAAATAAACATTCTTTTTTTGATAAAATAATTGTAAAAAAATAATAAAAAAAGAAAAAATTCTCAAACAGTTCCATTTATTCTTCCAAAATCTATTGCGCTCCCTTAAAAAAGCTGCTAAAATGATATATAGATAAAATAGGCGGTAAGGGGCTGATTTTTGTGAACACAGAACAAAAGGTACTTCAAGTAGCTATCGAGGATATTATACCAAACCGGTTTCAACCGCGTTTAGCTTTTGATGAAGAAGGATTAAAAGAGTTATCTGAATCAATCAAACAACATGGTATTATTCAACCTTTAGTTTTAAGAAGATTAGGAAATAAATATGAAATTATTGCCGGTGAAAGACGTTTTAAAGCTGCAACAATGGCCGGGTTAAAACAAGTACCAGCTATAATTTCAGATATTGACGATAATAAAAGTGCTGAGATTGCCTTAGTAGAAAATATTCAAAGAAGAAATTTAACACCAATTGAGGAAGCAAAATCATATAAAAATCTTTTGGATCGTGGCTATATGACGCAGGAACAACTTGCAGAGAAAATGGGGGTAAGTCAAAGTTCTATTGCCAATAAATTAAGATTATTAAATCTTGCTCCAGAAGTACAAGATGCCCTATTACAAGAAAAAATTAGTGAAAGACATGCTAGAAGTTTACTTGCTTTACCAAAAGAAGAACAAGCTGAATGGCTGCAAAAAATTATTTCACGGCGTTTAACGGTAAGACAATTAGATTTAGAAATCAAAAAAGCTAAAGGAGAAAATATAGAAGATGTTCCGTTAGTAAATATTAATCCAGATATGAATCAAATTGTTAATAATTCCAATGATATTAACCAAAAAGAACCAATGAAAGAGGTGTCTATGGAACCACAAACTACACAAGTTGAAGAAATAAAACAAGAAGAAGCAAAACAAGTCCCAAATAAATTTTTCAACTTTTTAGAAGATGAAGCAGCAAACATGCAAATGACAGAACAACCAGTAAATGAAGAGCCAAACATTTCTTTAAATAATGATATTGAAGTATTAGAAGATTTAGGATCAGATCCTATTTTAAATAATAATATTTCTACACCAGAACCTCAAATGCAAATGGAAATGCCTTCACTATTTAGTCCAGATCCATCAAATGTAAACAATACAATTGAAGAAATAAAAGAAGAGCAAACTGAAAAAATTATTGATCCAATGGATTCTGTTATTAAGTTAGATCCAAATTATAAACAAATCGTTGAAGAAGCAAAAGGAATCGATTTAAAAACAGCCATTAATGAAATACGTTCTATGGTTGAAAGCATGGAAAAACAAGGATTTCAAATGTCTTTAGATGAAATTGATTTAACCGATAAATATCAAATGACTATAAGTATTAAAAAAAATGAATAAACTCTGCACATTAGCAGAGTTTTTTTGAAATAAATTATTCATCATCCTCTTTAGTAACTGGAGTAGCTGCAACCTCAGTTCCCTTTACATAATATAAAACGGTACTATTTTTTCCTTCTAAATCTTCTTCTCCAGTGATTCCGTTTCGAATAAGTCCAATAACATTTTGAGGTTTTTCATACCAAACGGGTTCATGCCCTTCTAAATAAGATTCCATAGTATCAATCCAAATATTTTTTGAGTAGTAACTTGCTGTACTATCAATTTCTTTAGCCTCATCATTACCGACCCAAACCATCATAAGTAGTTCGGGGTTATAGCCAGCTACCCAAGAATCAGTATTTGTAGTACCAGTTTTTAAAGCATATTTTCGACTCATTTTAGATGCTAAGGATAAAGCTGTTGGCGTAGTGTAATCAGAATATGCTGAGTTAGTTGTAGTAGTAAGCATCTCGTTTAATATATAAACACTATTGCTATTTAAAACATAATCATGTTTATCTTTATGTTCGTATAAAACATTTCCATTTAAATCTTCTACTCTAGTAATGAAAAACAAATCTTTTTGATCACCGCCACTTGCTAAAGTAGTATATCCAGTCGCAAAGTCCATCATATTAAGCTCGCTAGTTCCTAAAGCTAAAGAAGGGTTACCCACCAAATCCTCTTGTATCCCAGCCATATGAGCTGTATCTACTAAGACATCTGTTCCTAAAAATAAATGCGTTTTCACCGCATAAACATTATCCGAGAAAGCAATTGCCGCGGCCATAGTAATATCTTCATTAGCATAAATATCATTATAATTATTTGGGGTATAAGACTGATCATTAGAAAAATAAAATGTTGTTCTTTCGCTTAAGAAAGTTGAAGAAGAAACAAGTCCGTTTTCAAGTGCTGCATAATATAAAAATGGTTTCATGGTACTTCCTACTTGCCTTTTACTTTGTGTTGCTCGGTTATATTGACTTTGAGCATAATTTAAACCTCCAGTTAAAGCTAAAACTCCTCCAGCTTGGGGATCAACCATAACGCTAGCAATTTGTAGTTCATCTTGATTTCCCATATATTTTAAAATATTTTCTTCCATTTTTGTTTGAGCATTCATGTCAAAAGTTGTATAGATTTTAAGTCCACCAGAGTCTAATAAAGATGTAGGAACACTATGAATATCAGCTAATTCACTTAAGACAGCATCTTGATAATATAAAATAGTTTGTGAGTTGTTTTGTGTTCGTTTTCCATAAATAGGTATTTCTTCTTGAAATAAACTGTCATACTCACTTTCTGTGATATATCCATTATTAACCATTGTAAGGGCTACCACTTTAGCTCTTTCAATGCACGCTTCATAATCACTAACTGGGTTATAATTACTAGGATTTTTTGGGATTCCAGCAAGCATAATAGCTTCTTCCAAAGTTAAATCTTTGCTACTTTTATTAAAATAATATTGACTAGCATCTTCAATTCCATAATTTCCTTCGCCATAATTAATTGTGTTTAAGTATCCTTCTAATATTTCATCTTTCGTATAGTGTACCTCTAATTCAACGGTTAAAAAGGCTTCCTCGATCTTTCTAGCCCATGTTTGATCAAAAGTCAAAAAAAGATTTTTAACATACTGCTGACTTATCGTAGACGCACCAATTCGAGTATTATTTTGAATATTTGATAAAAAAGCTTTTCCTATTCTCAAGAAATCAAAGCCATGATGACTATAAAAATTTTTGTCTTCTACACTAATAACTGCATCAACTAAATAAGGGGAGATATCCTCTAAACTAACCCAATCATTAGAACCAGAACCTTGATAAATAAGATTTTCTTCGTGATCATAAATAAAAACCTTTCCCATATTTTTAAGATCTAATTTAGGCGAAAAAAAGGCATAGACATAAATTCCTGTTATCACAATAATTCCACTTATAAGCAAAAAAAGAAATATACGACAAAAAAAACTAAATTTTTTCATGAAAAACACCTAAAAGTATTATGAGCCAAAAAAAGAAAAATATAAGAAAAAACAAAAGAAACAGACTTTTTTTTCTAAATGAACCATGCTATAATGTACCACAAAAAGAGGTGAACTATGGATATTGTACTAAAAATCTCTTTAAAAAATGGAGAAAAAGAAGTCCTTCACGCTGAAAAAATAAAAGGAAAAATGAAAGATGATATCTTAACATTTTCTCTTGAAGATATGGAGCATACTTTAAATTTACAAACAGAAGAATTTTTAAGAGAAAATGAAGAATATGCATTCTTACTTGATGTAGGAAACAAAAAAAGTCAAATAACTTTAAAAAAAGAACAATATAACTTGCAAGTTTTAGTAGAGTATGCTACTCTATTGAAGAATAAAAATGAAATTCAATTATCATACTTTATTGAAACGGATGATTATCAAAATGTATTGACTATTTCATGGGAGGATGATGAGATAAGTGATTAACAATTTTATTGAAGAAAAACTTCAAAAGGTATTAGATAATTTAAAAATAAATAGTGAAGCTAAAGTTATTACCTCAAATAGAAAAGACTTATGTGACTATCAATTTGACGGAGCTTTTGCTCAGGCCAAAGTCTTGCATCGTAACCCTTTTGAAATTAGTGAAGAAATTGCTAATGAATTTAACAAACTTTATGAAAAAGAACAATTATTTTCTAAAGTAGAGGCTGTAAAACCAGGATTTGTAAATTTTACTTTAAGTGATAAGTTCATTAATCAAATGTTAGAAGAAATGGCTCATAATGAAAAATTTAATATAAGTTTTCCAAAAAAAGAAACAATCATTATTGATTACGGTGGTCCAAACATTGCTAAGCCACTTCATGTGGGACATTTAAGAAGTGCGATAGTAGGCGAATCGATTAAAAGAATTTTAAAATATTTTGGCCATAACGTAATTGGTGATGTTCATTTAGGTGATTATGGGCTACAAATAGGCCAAGTAATATATGGTTTAAAAGAGCAAAATATTCCAAAAGAGAAAATTACCATTGAACTTTTAGATGAAATATATCCTAAGATGAGTGGATTATGCAAAGAAGATCCAATAGTAAAAGAAGAATGCGCTAAAATTACAAAAGAGCTTCAAGAAGGAAATAAAGAATACCAAGAATATTTTAAAATCATTCGTGAAATATCAGGAAACGATATCTTAAGAATTTATAAATATTTAGATGTAAATTTTGATCTTTGGTACGGTGAATCAGATGCGTATCCTTATATTCCTAAAGCTAAAAAAGATTTAGAAGAAAAGAATCTTTTAAAGGATAGCGAAGGAGCAAAAATTGTTGATGTTTCTAAAGAGACAGATGAACAAGAATTGCCACCATTCTTATTTGAAAAGAGTAACGGTGCATATTTATACGGAACCACAGATTTAGCAACAATTTATCAACGAATGGAAGATTATCATCCAGATAAAATCTTATACGTTACTGATTTGCGTCAAGGAATGCATTTTAAGCAAGTCTTTCGTGTTTGCGAGAAATTAGGTTTTACTGATCACACATCTTTTGAACACTTAGGTTTTGGCACTGTAAACGGTTCTGATGGTAAACCTTATAAAACAAGATTGGGCACAGCCCCTAAATTAGATGAATTATTTAAAGAAACAAAAGAGGCATTCTTAAGTTCAAATCCAAAAAATAATGGTATGGATGAAGAGGATTTAGATATATTAGTAAATGCAATTATTAAATTTGCTGATTTACAAAACAATCGTGAAAAAGATTATATATTTGATATTAAGAAATTTTCAGAAGTAGTAGGAAAAACAGGCCCATATATCTTATATACATATCTAAGAATTGCCAGCATTTTACAAAAAGAAGCAAAAAAAGTTGATACGCTACATGAAACCATATATAATGATGTAGATCGTAATTTACGAATAAAATTATTAGAACTAGATAATACTTTATCATATAGTTATACAACAAGGCTTCCATCTATATTAGCTAATTATTTATATGAATTATGCGTTAATTTAAACGCCTTTTATGAAAACAATCATATAAATAATCTAGAAGATATAAATAAAAAGGAAGATTGGTTATTTCTACTTGATTTATCTTGTAAAATCATTAAAGAAATGTTATACCTTTTAGGTATACGTATTCCTAAAAAAATGTAAGGAGTGAAGAATATGAAATTAAAAGACATACCAAAAGAAGAATTAGAATTGATGGGATATGATGACATCGCTTATATTATTTTAGAGGAATCTAAGAAAAAAATGAAAATTACAGATTTATTTCAAAAAATATGTGATGCTCTAGGTTTATCAGAAAAAGATTTTGAAAATCAAATTGCTGACTTTTTCGAAATTTTAACAACAGATAAAAAGTTTGTCATGTTAGAAAATGGTTACTGGGACTTACGTACACGCCATAGCGAAAAATTAGTAATTGAAGATGAAGATGAAGATTTTGAAGATGTAGATTACGACGAACCAGAAGTAGAAGAAGAAACAGAAGATGTTTTCTACGATGAAGAAGCAGATGATGATACATCTGACGATGATTTAAAAGATTTAGTTATTATAGATGAAGATGAAGAAAACATGTAAGGACCTTTTCTGAAAATAAAATAGAAAGGAAAGGAAAATATGAAAGAAAGATTAGAAAGTATTAAAACACGTTATGAAGAAATAGAAAAAGAACTTTTAAATCCAGAGATTGTAAATGATTTTCAAAAAGTAAAGAAATTAAGTAAAGAACAGAGTGATTTAAAAGAAATTGTCGATAAATATGAAGAATATTTATTAACAGAACAAAATTTAAATGAAGCAAAATCTTTAGTAAATGATCCAGAATTAAAAGAAATGGCTGAAATGGAAATAGAAGAAAGTTCAGAAAAATTAGATCTACTTCATCATGAATTAGAAATTTTGTTGATTCCAAAAGATGAAAATGACGGTAAAAATATCATTATGGAAATTCGTGGAGCTGCCGGTGGCGATGAAGCAAACATTTTTGCTGGAGATCTTTTAAGAATGTATACATATTACGCTGAAAAACAGGGCTGGAAGATTGAAATTGATCATCAAGTTGAAGGAACAAGCGGTGGTTTTTCTCAAGTTGAATGTACTATAAAAGGAGAAAATGTTTATAGTAAGTTAAAATATGAAAGTGGTGCTCATCGTGTTCAAAGAGTACCTGTTACAGAAACACAAGGAAGAGTACATACATCAACCGCGACAGTTTTAGTTATGCCTGAAGTAGAAGATGTAGATATTGATATAAAAGAAAGTGATTTGAAAATTGATGTTTATCATTCAAGTGGAGCCGGTGGTCAATCAGTTAATACAGCCAATTCCGCTGTCCGGATTACTCACTTGCCTACTAATACCGTTGTAACGTGCCAAAATGAACGAAGCCAATTAAAAAATAAAGATAAAGCTATGAAATTATTAAAAATAAAACTATATGATCAAATGGAACAAGCCAAAAACAAAGAAGTAGGTAATGAGAGAAAAAGCAAAATTGGTACAGGAGATCGTTCAGAAAAAATAAGAACATATAATTATCCACAAAATAGAGTAACAGATCACCGAATTGGTTTTTCAGTTATGTCATTAGACCGCGTGATGAATGGCGAATTAGATCCAATCATCGAAGCATTAATTACAGAAGATTTAAAAAGGAAATTAGCAGGCGAATAGCTTGTTTTTGAAATAAAATGAAAAAACCAGAGAATATTACTGATGTAGATTGGCAGCTTTTAACTGAAAAATATCCTAATAATTTAAATGAGATCACTAACAAAATTCAAAACGGCTATCCAATTCAATATGCAATTGGATATGTTGATTTTTTAAATGCAAAGATCAATGTAAATAACAATGTGCTAATTCCTCGTTTTGAAACAGAATTTCTTGTTGATAGAACTCTTAAGATAATGAAAGAACAATCTTTTGAAAATCCAAAAGTATTAGATATTGGAACAGGAAGTGGATGTATTGCAATTGCAATCAAGAAAAATTTTTCTTGTCAAATGACAGGAATTGATATTTCTGAAAAAGCTATTTCCTTAGCTAAAGAAAATTCTCTAAAAAATAATGTAGACATTACCTTTAAAATAAAGGATATTAAAGATGAAAATTTAGCATGTTATGATGTAATAATTAGCAATCCCCCATATGTAAGCGAGAAAGAACCAGTGGGAAAAGAAACAAAATATGAACCGCAAAACGCTATATTTGCATCTAATGATGGTCTATATTTTTACGAACTGATTTTAAAAAAAATTGGAGCTTTATCTATCAAGCCTAAATTAGTGAGTTTTGAAATAGGCATGACTCAGGGTAAAGATTTAATAGAACTTTCTAAAAAGTATGTTCCACAAATGAAATGGAAAATTGAAAAAGATTTAGCTAATAAAAATCGATATTTTTTCTTACAAAGTGAATAAAATTTAGAAAAAAGAATCATAAATGAAATAGGTGAAAAAATGAAAAAAATTATTCCTATTTTATTTATGATTTTTTTAGTATATTTTTACGTGAATAAAGAAGAAGTAGTAATTCCAAATGATGCAATTCGTTTTCGAATCATTGCAAACAGTGATGATATAAAAGATCAAGAAGTTAAAATGCAAATCAAAAATTCAGTAGAAGAAAAAATGAATAAGTTAATGATCGATGCACGAAATAGTAGTGAAGCTAAAAAAATAATTGAACAAAATATGACTCAAATTGAAGAAATAGTTAATTCTTATACTGATGACTATACTATTTCTTTTGGAATGAACTATTTTCCTGAAAAAGATTATCATGGAATAACTTATCAAAGTGGTGAGTACGAGTCTCTAGTAATTACTTTAGGAACAGGAACAGGAAAGAATTGGTGGTGTGTTATGTTTCCTCCTTTATGCTTACTAGAGGCCAAAAATGAAAATACAGAAGATATAGAATATCGCTTCTATGTTAAAGAACTATTAGAAAAATATAGTTCATAAAAAAAGATAAATCTCCATACAATGTAATGGGGATTTTTATATGACAGAAATCTTAAATATTTGGTTAATAGGCATTGCATTAAGTATGGATACTTTTTCTTTATCACTAGGAATAGGTACTTATAATTTACCGAAGAAAAAGTGTTTAACACTAAGCATTTTAGTTGGAATTATGCATTTTATCATGCCTTTATTAGGTAATATAGTGGGCGATAAAATCATGAATTTCTTTGAAATAAATAGTAATCTGTTTTTAGGTTGTATTTTAATTTTTATTGCTGTAAATTTGCTTATAGACATGGTAAAAAAGGAAGAAGATGAAGCATCAATCGACTTTTCTCTTATAGGAATGTTTCTTTTTGCCTTTGGGGTTTCAATTGATGCTTTTTCAACGGGATTAGCACTTTCTGCAATTACCAAAAACAAACTTCTTGCTATGATTTTATTTTCTGTTACAAGTTTCTTTTTTACTGAGTTAGGTTTGAATATTGGTAAATTTGTTTCTGAAAAGCTCGGAAAAAAAGCAAGTATTCTCGGGTTCTTGCTTTTAATAGGTTTAGGAATCTTTCATATTTGTAAATAATATGGAAAAACCTTTAAAAAAAGGAAAAATTTTGATATAGTAAATTTAATAAAGGACGGATTTTATGAAAAAGATTGTTATTCAAGGAGGAAAAACTTTAAGCGGAACCATTCCCATTTCGGGTGCCAAAAATAGCGCAGTTGCTTTAATACCAGCTGCGATTTTGTGTGACGAGACAACAACTATTTTCAGTGTTCCCGAAATATCTGATCGTGATAATTTGATAGAAATCATCAAATTATTAAATGGTAAAGTAACAATTGAAAATGATACTCTATATATTGATTCAAGTAATATAAAAAATGCTTATATCCCAGAAGAACTTTCTTCTAAATTACGAGCTTCTTACTATTTTATGGGGGCATTGCTAGGAAAAAACAACTACGTAGAAATTGCTTTACCAGGAGGATGTAAAATAGGTAATCGTAAAATTGATTTTCACTTAAAGGGGTTTAAAGCATTAGGTGCTACAATTATTGAAGAAGAAAACAAATATATTATTAAAGCTGATAAATTAGTCGGCAATAAAATCTATTTTGATTTTGCAAGTGTAGGTGCAACAATAAATGTGATGCTTACCGCGGTTAAAGCAGAAGGAACAACTGTAATTAACAATGCTGCCAAAGAACCAGAAATTGTCAATATTGCAACATTTTTAAATAATATGGGAGCTAAAATTCGCGGGGCTGGAACTAGTAAAATTACTATAGAAGGAGTAAATTATTTACATAAAGCAATGATTGAAGTGATTCCAGATAGAATTGAAGCAGGCACATATATTATTATTGGTGCACTTTTAGGAAATAAGTTGCGAGTAGAAAATGTAATTAAAGAACATTTAACATCTCTTTTAAGTAAACTTCAAGAAATAGGTGTAAAAATAGAAATAAATGAAAATAGTATTGTCGTAACAAAAGCTGAAAAATTAAAAGCTTTTAATATAACAACATTAATATATCCAGGATTTCCTACCGATTTAGCTCAACCTATGACAACATTAATGACGCAATGTGAAGGAATGAGTATTTTAGAAGAAACAATCCATTCAAATCGTATGGGACAAGTTCCTTACTTAAATGAAATGGGAGCCGATATTACTGTTAAAAATCAAATGGCTTTTATAAACGGAAAAACACCTCTTTTTGGTCAAGAAGTTACAGCAAGTGATTTAAGAGCTGGTGCCTCGCTAGTTACAGCCGGTCTAATTGCTAAAGGAACTACAACAATAAAAGACATTGAACATATTTTAAGAGGTTATGAACGCATCGTTGAAAAGTTATCTGGTGTAGGAGCCGATATTAAGATAATCGAAGAATAAGTATAAACAAGAGAAATAAAATAGCTGTTAATTTATTGTTATATTGAAATCTGCAATTAAGCATAAAATAATTAGAAAAAAATTAATTGTCCTCAGAACAATTAATTGACTTAATAAATAAGTTTACTATCGAAATACTAAAATAAACGAGAAAATAACATTTTCTCGCTTTTTTTACATAATATTTACTAGGTGTAAATATGAAGAAAATAATTATATTAACCACAATGATCGGGGCAATTTGTACTTTCTTTATTTATAAATTTTTGTATCATGAAGATATAAACATTGTCACTCTAGGCGATGGAATATCATTAGGTAAAACTGCCTTTAACGTCCAAGGCTATAGTTATAATGATTATTTAAAAGATTATTTTGAAGAAAACAGTATTGTAAAAGAATACATAACAGAATTTTCTAGTGAAGAAGAAACAACTACAACATTACTATTAAAACTTCAAACAAATTATACTTTAGAAAGTACAAATACATCAATTACACAAGCTATATCCAAAGCCAAAATTTTAACGATATCATTAGGAATGTATGAATTAAATAATAAGGACGAATTAACTAGTCCAGTTGTTGATGAGTACATAGAAAATATGGAAAAGATTGTTAAAATGTTACGGATTAATGATAAAAAAGATATTTTTTTACTCAGTTTATATTCAACTTCTAAAATAAAAGAAGACGAAACAAGCAATATAAATAATCGGTTGAAAGATCTTTGTATAAAATATAACATTACTTTTATTGATATAAGTGAAATTTCTAAAAATTCTGATTACTTTTTTACCAATACTAGTTATTTTGTTAATTATAAAGCACATCGTTTTATCAGCGAAAAAATTATTGACAAATTGTAAATCACGTTAAAAAAACTTGATTCGATCAAAAAATATGATATAATACTGTGGACGAAAGAAAATCTATGCTCAAAAATTGAGTATGGCGAAAGGAGTAGATGTTATGAAAGCAAACATTCATCCAGAAATGAAAGAAGTAACAGTTACTTGTGCTTGTGGAGCTTCATTTAAAACTATGTCTACAAAAGATCATATTGATGTAGAAGTATGTTCAGAATGTCATCCATTCTATACAGGAAAACAAGGTAAAGCAAGTAAAGCTGGTAATATTGAAAAATTCAATCGTAAATATAACATGAACAAAGAAGAAAAATAAAAATTCTTCTTTTTTTTATGCCATAAACAGTATATAATATGAATATAAGGAGCATAAAGTTATGAAAGTATATATTGGAGCCGATCATCGTGGCAAAGAATTAGAAGAGTATTTATATCAAGTGTTAAAAAAATCAGGAGTTGATATTGAAAAAACATCTGTTCCAACGACAGAACAAGATGATTATCCTGATTTTGCATTTGATGTTTGTAAAAACGTTTTAATAGACAAGGATAATTTAGGAATTTTGTTATGTGGCAATGGCATAGGAATATCTATTGCGGCAAATAAAGTAAAAGGTATCAGATGCGCTAGAGTAGTAAATGAAGAAGATGCTCACCACGCCAAAAATCATAATGGAGCGAATGTGATCGCGTTTGGAGGAGTATCAAAAGAAGAAGCTGTAAATATTGTAAAGATGTTTTTAAATACCGAAGCGGCATCTGAACCTCGCCATTTAAGAAGAATCCAAAAAATAATAGATTACGAACGAGGTACATATAATGAATTATAAAATATATTTGTACATTTTCTTTTCTATGCTTGCTGCCTTTGCTTTATCTGGCATAAACTACGAAAAATTTATCAAAAAAAATCGCGTTTGGGAAACGAGAATTTTAGTATTGCTTTTAAGCCTAACCATTGGATATTTAGTAACAAATTTTATTTTAGAATTTTTATAAGGAGACGCTTATGAAAAACAAAATATTATTAGCCGTAGTAGGAATACTTACGGTTATTTTACTTATAGTAACATTTTCCGTAAAAGAGATGATAAAGCCTATTCCAATAGAGGAAGGAAAAGAACCAATAGTCATTCGACTTTTAAATGAAAGTGATGGAAGTATTACAAATATTAATTTAGAGGACTATATTATTGGCGTTGTCGCTGCAGAAATGCCAGCAAGTTTCGAATCAGAAGCTTTAAAAGCCCAAGCAATCGCCGCAAGGACATATGCAATGTATAAAAAAGAAACAAGAAATTTAGAATATGATTTAATTATGGGAACAAAAGATCAAGCTTATAAAAACAATCAAACGTTATTAGCTCAGTGGGGATTAAATTTTTTTAAATATTATCTAAAAATTCGTGAAGCAGTTATCGACACTCAAGGTAAAGTATTAACATATGACGGCCAAGTTATCAATGCTTTTTACTTTTCGATGAGTAATGGTTATACAGAGAACAGTGAGCTTGTATTTAAACAAGATTTACCGTATCTTAACAGCGTTCCTTCATCATGGGACAATGAATCGATTGAAAACTATAGGTATACTACAACTATTTCTCGAGAAGATTTTTGCTCATCGTTGGAAGTATCTTGTGATACAATTACAATTATAAATATTGAAAGAAGTAATTCAAATCGTATTTTAAATATTACTATTAACGATAAAACCTTTTCCGGCACGGAAGTAAGAACAAAATTAGGGTTAAGATCAACTGACTTTGATATGGAAATAAGTAGCAATGAAATTAAGATTACTACGAGAGGTTATGGTCATGGTGTAGGTATGAGTCAATACGGAGCAAATGGCATGGCAAAAGAAGGATATAGTTACGAAGAAATATTAAAACATTATTATCAAAACACTGAAATTTCAGTTTTATAGGTATAAAAAAACTTGTTTTATCCAAAATATACTCGAGGAGGAACAAGAATGAAAAAAAGAAAGTTAAAAGGATATGTTTTGTCAACAATTTATTTGGGAATATTAATAGTCATGGTTGTAAGTATTACGTTTTTAAGTCAAAGCTTATTAAACAGTAATATTAATAATGATGATTATAACTATAGTACAAGTGTTTTTGAAAGTGACGAAGAAAAACCAACTAATTTAGAAACAACTGAAAAGGTAGAGAAGACGATTTCACTTCCATATTCGAGTGAGAAAGTAACTGTAGCAAAGAATTTTTATAGTCAAGAAGACTCAGTAGAAAATCAAGAAAAAGCCTTAATATATTATGAAAATACATATATGCCAAATACAGGTATATTATACGAAAGCGATGAAAAGTTTGATGTTATGGCTATTTTAGATGGTACAGTAAAAGAAATTAAAGAAGACGAAATATTAGGAAACATGTTAAGTGTTGAACATGAAAATAACATAACAACGGTATATTATGCATTAGGAGAAATAAAAGTAAATGTTGGCGATACTGTGAGTCAAAATCAAATAATAGCCACTTCTGGATCTAGTAAATTACAAACAGATAAAACAGAAACATTATTATTTGAAATTTATATTGATGGTGTATTAAAAAATCCAAATACATTATTTAACAAAACAATTTCCGAAATAACTGAATCCCCATAGGGATTTTTTTTCAAAATGATAAAAATTTATTTATTTGAAAATATTATTTAATATCAAGAATAAGACAAAATGAAAGTAAATCATGAAAAAAGTTTAAATATGTGTGTAAAAAAATGTAAAGTTAAGATTTTTCTTTTTAGAAGTTATAATTGAATTTAATCCTTTTAATTCGGGAAAAAATGATATATCGTTATTATTATTAAAATTTTAAGCCTCACATAATATCTCAAAAAAGAGAAAAAAGTATTTTCAAAAGGAAGCGGGATGTGATATAATTGCTTACAGTAAACGAGAGATAGAAAAGGTGTGAGAAAAGAATGGTAAAGTTTATAGTAGTAG